>JAFDWA010000140.1 GCA_018268735.1 Actinomycetota bacterium
GACCTCGGCCGCGGTCACGTACTCGCACCACTCCGTGTCGAGCACCAGCCCGTCGAAGTCGAACACCACCGCACGCAGGCCGTCGTCCATCACGCGATCCATGGGTTCAGCCTGTCGGAGGCAGCACCACGTCGACCAACGAGCTCACCAGCCCGTCGATCGTGTGATCCTCCGCGACGGCGGTGACCACGAGCCCGAGCTCCCCGGCGGTCGCGGCCGTCACCGGACCGATGCAGACGACGACGGGAGGGACGTGGGCGAGCGCCGGTTCCGGGCCTCCCATGGCGTCGACGAAGTTGCGGACCGTGGACGACGACGTGAACGTGATCGCATCGGCAGCCCCCACACGGGCTCGCGTGTCGTCGTCGTAGCGGACGCCGACGGTCCGGTAGGCGTCCACGACGTCGACGGTCCAGCCCCGGGCGCGGAGGCCGTCGGGAAGCACGTCCCGCGCGACGGCGGCACGAGCGAGGAGCACGTGGCCGCCACCGGGCGGCGGGTCACCGAGGGCATCGAGGAGGGACTCGGCGACGTAGCGCTCGGGCTGGAGGTCCACCGACCGCCCCGCACGTGCGAGGACCTCAGCTGTGCCCGGTCCGATCGCCGCGACCCGGACACCGTCGCCGAACGGCCAGGCGTCGGCGTCCCCATCGGTGCGACCCATCGCGTCCAGGACCCGTGCGGCACCGTTGGGCGAGGTGACCACCAACCAGTCGTAGGCGACGGGACCGCCCAGCGCATCGACCAGCGCTGCGCCGCCGTCGACGGGGTCGAGGATCTCGATGCTCGGAGCGGTGACCACGTCGGCTCCTGACGCGACGAGGCGATCGCGAAGGCCGCCCGCCTGGTCCGCGGCGCGGGTGACCACGACCGCGAACCCCCCGAGCGGACGCGCGTCGGGACCTGTCACGGCGAGCTGCAACTCACGTGCCGCCCGCCGCACCGGGGTCACCCGCCGACACCGACGACAGCAGCCGTCGGGCGAGCGCAGCACCGACCGCTGTCGGATCCGCGCCGATCTCCACCGCGTGGTGCACCACCGCCCGCCCGTGGCGATCCGCCGTCCCCCCGAGGATCCCGCGGATCCGCAGCAGCCCGTCGTCGACGATCTCGCCGTGCGCTCCGGCCGGCAGCGTGCAGTCGCCGCCGAGCTCGGCCAGGAACGCCCGCTCGGCGTCGACGACGGTCCGGCTCGGTCCGTGTTCGATCAGCCGCAGCAGCGAACGCAGCGGCTCGTCATCGCTGCGGCACTCCACCGCGAGGGCACCCTGGGCGACCTGAGGGACCATCAACGTCGCCGGCAGCACGTCGTCGATGCGATCGGCGAGACCGAGGCGCTGGAGCGCGACCGCTGCGACCACGACGGCGTCGACGCCATCGGCGTCGGCCACCGCGAGTCGGGTCGCCATGTTGCCGCGCAGCTCCACGAAGCGGAGGTCCGGCCGCAGGTGCGCGAGCTGCACCCGACGACGGGCCGATCCGGTCGCGACCGTCCCGTCGGTCGGGAGGTCGACGAGCCGGTGGCCGACGAGTGCGTCACGGGCGTCGCCCCGCTCGGGCACCGCGCCGATCACGAGCGCGTCGGGTGTCGCCGCCGGGAGGTCCTTGGCGGAGTGGACCGCCATGTCGGCCCGGCCGTCGATGACCGCAGCCTGGACCTCGGTCGCGAAGACGCCCTTGCCGCCGATCTCCGACAAGGGCACGTCGGTGCGGCGATCCCCCTTGGTGCTCAGCGCGACGACCTCGACCTCGCAGTCGGCATCTGCTGTCCGCAGGAGGGCTGCGACGTGCTCGGCCTGCCAGCGGGCGAGCGGGGACGCCCGCGTCGCGATGCGGACGCGCACCGGGCCCTCAGCCGTCGACGTCGACGGCTGAGGGGGCGACGTCCGGCTCGGTCAGGTCGAACAGGTCACGGATCGATGCCGCCAACCGGTCACCCCGTGAGGACCCTGCGGCATCCCGCAACCGGACCGTCGGCTCGTGCAGCAGCTTCGCGACGAGGCCGCGGGTCATCGCCTCCACCGCGTCGCGCTGCGCGTCGGTCAGCTCGGTCAGTCGGGCACCGGATCGTTCGAGCTCCAGCTGGCGGATCTGCTCGGCCCGCTCGCGCAGGGACGTGATCACCGGCGCCGCCTGGCGGCTGTTGGTCACGGCTGCGAACCGTCGGAGCTCCTCCTCCACGATCTCGCGCACGGCGACGACCTCACGACGACGACGCGCGATCCCCGCGTCGGTGAAGGCCGCGACCGCGTCCATGTCGAGCAGCTCGACGCCGTCGAGCGCACCCACCGCCGGGTCCACGTCGCGGGGCATCGCGATGTCCACGACCACGAGCGGCGACGTCCGACCCTCGAGCGCCGGTCGAACGAGCTCGGGGCCCACGAGCGTCGCTGGCGCTGCGGTCGTGGTGAACACGACGTCGGCCCCGACGAGGACCTCTGCGATGTCCTCGATGCCGCGGGAGCGGAGCCGGAGATCGCCGCGACCTCCTGCAAGTCGTGCCACGAGCTCGGCCGCACGATCCGCCGAGCGGTTCACCACCACCAGCTCCTCGACGCCGGCATCGGAGAGGAACGCACCGATGCCGCGTCCCATCGCGCCCGCACCGACCACGACGGCACGCGCGCCGGCGAGCCCGGCACGAGCACCGGCAGCCGTGCACTCGTCGGTGGTCGCCGGCGGTGACGAGCCCCGGATCTCCGCGAGCCGCTCCCCGGCGAGGATCACCCCGGCCTGGGACACCGATGTGACGTGACGTGAGATCGACGTCTCGGTCCGTGATCGCTTGCCGACCTCGAGCGCATGGCGGAACAGCAGGTTGAGGCCCCGCCGAGCGGTCCGCTCCTCACGCGCCAGATCCCAGGCGCCGCGGACCTGTCCGAGGATCTCGTGCTCGCCCGGCACCGCGGAGTCGAGCCCGGCCGACACCTCGAAGAGATGGCGGATCGCGTGGTCGTCGTAGTGCACGTACAGACGATCGGCGAACTGCTCCGGCGGCAGGAACGTGAGGTCCGAGAAGAAGTCGCGGATCTCGCCGTACGCGGCGTGGAAGCGCTCGGCGACGACGTACACCTCGGTTCGGTTGCAGGTCGTGAGCAGGACGACCTCGGAGATGTCCGGACCGGCATCGAGTGCGTGCAGCAGCTTCGGCAGGCGCTCAGCGTCGACCGCCATCCGCTCGAGGAGGTCGAGGGGGGCGGTGCGGTGGTTCGCTCCTACGACGACGACCGACACGCCTGCGGCGCTCCTTCGCTCAGTCCGGTGGCCCGCTCGAACCCCCGGTGCACCCGGTGCACACGGTTTCGGACCGCTCCAGCATGCTGCGCGGCGGCGGATCCCGCCAGTCCGGCCACGCCGCCGGTCGGGCCTCAGCCGGCAGGTCGCTCGCGCGCGGGCCGCTGCTCGTGGAAGGCGAGGATCTGCAGCTCGACTGCGAGGTCGACGTCGCGCACCTGCACGCCGTCGGGGACGTCGAGCACGGTCGGTGCGAAGTTCAGGATCGAGGTGATCCCTGCCTCGACGAGCCGGCCCGCCGCATCCTGGGCCGCGGCGGGCGGCACGGCGATGATGCCGATCGCCACGTGCTCGGCGTCCACGATGTCGCGCAGGTCGTCCTGGTGGCGGACGGTCAGCGTTCCCAGCTCTCGGCCGATCCTGGCAGGGTCGACGTCGAGGATCCCCACCACGGTGAAGCCACGGTTCGTGAACCCAGCGAAGGACGCCAACGCGGAGCCGAGGTTGCCGGCGCCGACGATCACGCACGGCCAGTCGTGGTCGAGGTTGAGCTCCGAGGCGATCTCGACGAGCAGGTGGTCCACGTCGTAGCCGACACCGCGTGTGCCGTACGAACCGAAGTGCGACAGGTCCTTGCGCACCTTCGCAGCGTTGACCCCGGCCAGGTCGGCGAGCTGCTCGGAGGACACCGTCGTCCGACCCTCCGCCTGCAGGTCGGTCAGGCAGCGGTGGTAGAGCGGCAGCCGCGCGACGGTCGCCTCGGGGATCGACGCTCGACCAGACACCGGCATCCGTCGAAGGTAGCCCGCTCGTGCATGATTTCACAAAGGCGCGGGGACCTGTTCAGCCTCGAGGAACCGTTGCAACGACGCCGCTGAGCGTCGCGCCGCGACGCCGATGGGGCGTCGACGACGTGCTGGCGACATGCTGGAGCGGTGGTGCAGCACGTGACGTCGGGACCAGCCCTGTGACCCTCGCCGCGGCCATGGGTGCGGTCGCCACGCTGATGTCGGTCGCGTTCGGGCTGTCCACCTTCGACCGCTGGGAACGCCGCAGGCGTCCTCACGAGCTCGCATGGACCGCCTCGCTCGGGATGTTCGCAGCCGCATCCTTCGCCTACTTCTGCGCCGCAGCAGTCGGCTGGGGCGAGCTCTCGTTCCGCACCTTCTACCTGTTCGGCGCGATCCTGAACGTCCCCTGGCTCGCGCTCGGAACCGTCTACCTGCTCGCCGGAGAGGTCGCCGGGAACCGCACCCGCTGGTGGCTCACCCTGCTCAGCGCCTACTGCGCCGGCGTCGTGACCACGGCTCCCCTCCACGGCGACATCGACGTCACCGGCATCCCGTCGGGGAAGGAGGTCTTCGGCATCGGTCCGCGCATCATGGCAGCAGTCGGCTCAGGGCTCGGGGCGACGGTGCTGATCGTCGGAGCGCTGTGGTCCGCCGTGTCGCTCCTGCGCCTCCGACGGCGTCCCGGCGTCGCTGCTGCGATGCCCATCGCACCGGGACGGCTCGCGCTCACGAACGTCCTGATCGCGACCGGGTCCATCGTGCTGGGCACCGGTGGCACGAAGTTCGGCACCGGAGATCAGATGGTCGACTTCGGGATCTGGCTCGCAGCGGGCATCTCGATCCTGTTCGCCGGGTTCCTGGTGTCCAACCCGACGCCGTCCGCCGAGCCCCGGGCCCCGAGCGATCCGTACTGGGCGGAGCTGTACGAGCTGGCGACCGCCGGGTGAGCGGACCGGTCGGGCTCAGGTGAGCAGGCGACGGATGACCTTGCCGCCGAGACCCCGCGGGATGTCGTCGACGAACCAGACCTTGTTCGGGCACTTGTAGTGCGCGAGGCGCTCGGCGCAGAAGTCGATGACGTCGTCCTCCTCGATGGACATCCCGTCGCGGGCCTTCACGTACGCCTTGACCGACTCCCCGGTGTGCGGGTGCGGAACGCCGATCACGGCGCAGCTCTCGATCGCGGGGTGCTCGAGGAGCACCTCCTCGACCTCGGCCGGGAACACGTTGAACCCCGACACGATGATCAGGTCCTTGGCCCGATCGACGAGGTAGAGGTTGCCGAGGTCGTCGACGACCGCCACATCGCCGGTGCGCAGCCAGCCGTCGTCGCTGAGCACCCGCCCGGTCGCCTCCGGATCGCCCCAGTACCCGGCGAACACGTTCGGCCCCCGGACGAGCAGCTCGCCGTGGTCACCGACGAGGACGTCGTCTCCCTCGGTG
>JAFDWA010000141.1 GCA_018268735.1 Actinomycetota bacterium
CGCACCGATGTTGCAAAGACCGATGAATCCGACCACCCGCTCGGCGCTCACCGGGCGACCGCCACGGACTTGGTCTCGAGGTACTCCTCGAAGCCCGCAACGCCCATCTCACGTCCGATGCCCGACGCCTTGCAGCCGCCGAAGGGCATGTCCGCCGAGTACCAGACGCCACCGTTGACGCCCATCGTCCCGGTGCGGACCCGGCGGGCCACGCCGAGCGCCCGCCCCTCCTCAGCGGAGAAGACCGCGCCGGAGAGCCCGTAGGGAGAGTCGTTGGCGATGGAGACGGCGTCGTCGTCGCCGTCGTGGGGGATGACGACGAGGACCGGCCCGAAGATCTCCTCGCGTGCGACCCGGGAGGAGTTGTCGAGGCCGACCACGAGGGTGGGGTCGATGAACCAGCCCCGCTCGAAGCGTGGCGACCGGCCGCCGCCGCACGCGAACGCCGCACCCTCGTCGGCCGCCATCGACAGGTAGCCCTCGACGCGCTCACGTTGACGTGCGGAGATCAACGGTCCGCAGATCGTCGTCGGGTCCGTCGGGTCACCGGCTGCGAGTCCGGCCATCGTCGCGGCGGTCGCATCGACGACCTCGTCCATCCTGGTGCGGGGGACGAGAAGGCGCGTGGTGATCGCACAGCCCTGTCCGGCGTGGGTCGAGACCATGAACCCGGCCATCGCTGCGGCCGACGAGACATCCGCGTCGTCGAGCACGATGAACGCCGACTTGCCGCCGAGCTCGAGGAACACCTTCGTGATGTTGCGCGACGCGGTCGCCATGACCGTGCTGCCGGTCGCCGTCGATCCGGTGAACGACACGACGTCCACGCGTGGGTCCCCCGCGAGCTGCGCACCGAGCGCGTGGTCGCTCGAGGTGACGACGTTCAACACGCCCGGCGGCAGATCGGTCCGCTCCGCGGCGATGCGCGCGACCGCTGCCGCGCACCACGGCGTGTCCGGCGCGGGCTTCAACACGACGGTGCAGCCCGCTGCGAGCGCGGGGCCGAGCTTGGCGAGGTTGATCTGGTGCGGGAAGTTCCACGGCGTGATCGCCCCGACCACGCCCGCCGGCTCGCGCCACACCCAACGCTGGGACCGCACACCCATCGGCGAGGCCTCGCCGAGGTCGCGCTCCCAGCCGTCGTAGGTCTCGGCGAGGTCCGCGCACCAGCCGAGGTCCTCGACGGGAGCGGTGAACTGCGGCCCGTCGGTGAGGAACGTCGGTGCGCCGACCTCGGCGGTGGTGAGCGCCCGCATCACCGCTCGGTCCTCCAGCAGCGCGTCGCGCAGCTGGCGCAGGCACCGGGCCCGCAGCGTCGGATCCGATGCCCAGGTTCCCTCGTCGAACGCGGTCCGGGCCGCACCGATCGCCGCGTCCATGTCGGCACCGGTGCCGTCCGCCGCGACGCCGAGGATCTCCTCGGTGGCCGGGTTCAGGGTCTCGAAGGTGCGGCCCCCGGTGGCCGGACGCAGGATCCCGTCGACCAGCACGACGTCGAGTCCTCCGATGGGGAGCGCGTCGCCCACGCTCAGCGCTCCCAGATCTTCACGGGCGAGGTGCCGGCCGGGTAGTAGCCGGGCAGCGGTCCGCGCATCGAGCGGTGCATGCGCGCGGTCATCCCGTCGGAGAGCACCCCGGCGCCCATCATCTCCATGAACAGCGCCGCCGCGTTGCCGAAGTCGAACCAGTCGCGCTGCCAGTCCCACTGGAAGTCGCCTGCGTAGCGGAACCAGCTGCCGCCGATGCCGGCCACCTCGTAGGTGGAGCCGTCGGGGCGTCGTGCGTCGGCGACCTGGCGCCAGAACCCGACCACGAACCCCTTGCGGTCGTCGATCAGGATCTCCTCGTAGGGGTACTGCCAGCCGTCGAGGCCGCCCATCTCGGCGCCGAGCGCGATGTCACGGATCTCCTCACGGCCGACAGCCATGAAATCCGTGTCCGGGCCGTAGTTCCAGCCGTAGGTGGCGTCCTCGGTGTACATGTCCGCGAGCGGACCCCAGTCACCGGCCGCCTCGGCGTCGCGGTTGGCCCGGAGCCAGCGCTGCACCATCTCCTCGAGCTCGTCGCGTGGGAATGCGGGCATGTGTTCGTCCTCTTCTGCTCGTGAGGAGCTCAGTCCTCGATCAACCTGAGTGCGTGGGTCGGGCAGTACCTCACCGCCATCTCGACGGCCGTGCGGTGCTCGTCCCCGGGACGCTCGACGAGCAGCACGACCTTGCGATCGGCGCCGACCTCGAACACCTCCGGCGCCTCGTTCTCGCAGACCCCGTGGCCCTGGCACAGGTCGAGGTCGACTGCGACGCGGTAGCCCGTCACCCGCGCTCCCTTCGTCGGTAGCGCACGCGGCACGGCTGGGCGAGCTGCACGACCATCTTCGAGTGGTCGTTGCGGTACGTCTCCGGTGGCTGCGCGGCGGTGAGCTCCCAGTCGCGCAGCAGGATGCAGAAGATCGTCTTGAGCTGCATCATGGCGAACGCCGCGCCGACGCAGCGGTGCCGCCCGGCGCCGAAGGGGATCCAGTTCCACGGGTTGTCGAGGTCGTCCTGGCGGGGGTCGACGTAGCGCGACGGATCGAAGCGGTCGGGATCGTCGAACGCCTCCGGGAGTCGGTTCGACACCGCAGGCGACGCGCCGACCAGCTTGCCGGCGGGGATCGTGAAGCCCTCGACCTCGACGGGTCCCAGGGCCAGTCGCAGCAGCAGGATCAACGGCGGGTGCAGCCGCAACGTCTCCTTGATCGACGCCTCCAACCACGGGACCTCTCGCAGGTCCTGGTAGGTGATCTCGCCGCCGCCGGCGTCGGCCAGCGCGTCCATCTCCGCTGTGACGGTGGCCAGGACGTCGGGGTTGCGCAGCATCTCGATGATGAACCACGACGCGGTGGTCGAGGTGGTGTGGTGTCCGGCGAACATCATCGAGATGAACATCCCGGTGATCACATCGGAGGAGAAGTGCTCCCCGCCGTCGGGGTCCTTGATCGACATGAGCACGTCGACCAGGTCGCGGTCCGCACCGTCGGCGGGCGGGCCTTCGGCACGGCGCTTCGCCATGATCGCCTCCACGCGCTCGACGAGCGCCACCCGGGCGGCATCCCGTCGGCGGAAGCTCTCGATGTCCGCGTAGGGGTCGACGAACGCGATCGCGTCGGTCCCGCGTTCGAGGTCGTGGAACAGGTCCGCCACCGACGCGTCGAGCTCCTCGCGGAACTTCGGCCCGATCAGGCACGCCGTCGAGGTGTAGATGAACAGCTCGGCGGTCCAGTCGAGGAGATCGATCTCGCCCTCGTCGTCCCATTCGGCGAGCATCCGATCGATCTCGGCGGTGATGGTCGCTGCGTGGCCACGCATGAACTTGTCGCGCAGCGACTGGTTGTGCAGCGCGCGTCGTCGCTCCTCGGGTGTCGCGTCGAACACGACGCCCTCGCCGAAGACCGGCGTCATGAAGGGGTACGCAGCGGCCTGGTCGAGCTCGTCGTCGGAGGCGCGGAAGAACACCTCGTTGGCATCTGCTCCCGACAGCAGCACGACGTCGCTGTCGGCCAGGCGGAGCTCGCCGACGTCGCCGCACTCGTCGCGGACCCGCTGCATGAGCCCGATCGGATCGACCCGCAGCTCCTCGAGGTGTCCGGTGCCACCGTCGTCGCCGGACACCTTCGGGATGTCGGTCGAGCGCGCCGGCTTCGGACCGGTCGTCGTGTCGGTCATGGTTCGCCCTCCTGTTGCGCTTCGGCGGATCGCACCGGGGCTTCCGGCTGCACCTCGAGCACCGCGTAGCGGGTTCCTCGCGGCACCGACACCATCGACAGGATCGCCTGGGCCATCTCGGCGGGTCGCAACGACCCGTCGTGGCGCAGCAGTCCCCAGTGCCGCCACGACGCGACGACCTCGTCGATCGCCTCGGCGCTCCACGTCGAGCCCTGCTCGGTCGCCGAGGGTCCGGGTCGCACGATCCCGACCCGGACGCCGGTCCCTTCGCACTCCATCGCCATCGCCCCCGCGAAGCCTTCGAGGCCCGCCTTGGACGCGACGTAGGCAGCCATGTGCGTCCGAGGGGTCTGGGCGACCTCGGAGGTCACGAACACGACGTCGCCACGGCGGCGCTGCACCATCGCCGGCACGACCTCGTGGACCAACGCCTGGGCGCCGAGCAGGTTGACCTGCATCTGCCGGGCGAACTCGCCAGGGTCGGCCAGCGTCGTGATCGGCTGGACGTCACCGGCGTTGGACACGAGCACCTCGGTCGGCCCCAACCCGTCCTCGGCCCGGCGGACGAACCCACGGATCGACTCGTCGTCCGTGAGGTCGAGCGCGACGGCGATCGCCTCGCCGCCGTCGGCGACGATCTTGGCGGCCAGGTCCTCGAGGCGTTCGACGCGACGGGCTCCGAGCGCGACCGGGTGACCAGCGGCCGCGAGCGCGAGGGCCGTGGCCGCGCCGATGCCCGACGACGCGCCGGTCACGATCGCCGGACGACGGTCGGGATGCGGATCGAAGCGGGGCATCAGGTGCTCGCCCCCGGACGAGGCGTGATCGACGTCGGAACGCTGGAGAACCCTCGGACGTTCACGGAGTGGACGCGCTGCAGTCCGGCCGGGTCGAGGTCGTAGCCGTCGATCGCAGCGACGAGCTCCTCGAGCGCCACACGTGCTTCGAGGCGTGCGAGCGACGAACCCAGGCAGAAGTGGCGGCCGAACCCGAAGCTCGCGATCTGCGGCAGCGGCTCAGGCCGATCGAGGTCGTACACGTCCGGGGAGGAGAACACCCGATGGTCGCGGTTCGCTGAGCCGACCAGCAGGAGGACCCGGTCGCCGGCGGGGATCACGCCGTCGTACATGGGGACGTCCACCGCGGCGACCCGCCCGAGCATCTGCGAGGACGTGTCATAGCGCAACGTCTCCTCGATCCACGCCGGGATCCGCGACGGATCAGCGAAGGGCTTGGCTCCCTCGTCGGGATGCACCCACCCCCAGTACCAGGCGTTCGCGAGCAGCTTCGTCGTGGTCTCGTTGCCTGCCACCACCATGAGGAACAGGAAGCCCGTGATCTCGTCGTCGGTGAGTCGGTCGCCGTCGATCTCCGCTGCGAGCAGCGCCGAGGTGAGGTCGTCGGTCGGCGACGCCTTGCGCTGGGCGAGCATGTCCGCGTAGTAGACGACGAGCTCGAGCGCGGCAGCGGCGCCTTCTGGCGGCACGTCGCGGATGCCCTCCTCGCGGTGCACGAGCAGGTCCGACAGCCGACGCAGCTCCTCACGGTCGGCGACGGGAACCCCCATCATCTCGGAGATGACGTCCATCGGGAGGCGCCCGGCGAAGTCGGAAATGAAGTCGAGGTCGTCGGGGGTCTCGAGCATCCGGGCGATGTAGCCACGTGCGATCTCGCGGATGCGGGGTTCGAGCTCGGCGACGCGCCGCGGCGTGAAGCCCTTCGAGACCAGTCCCCGCATCCGCCCGTGCATCGGCGGGTCCA
>JAFDWA010000142.1 GCA_018268735.1 Actinomycetota bacterium
CATCTCGCCCATCGGCGGCGCCGTCGCGGACCGGGTCGACCGACGTCGCCTCCTCATCGCCGTCGCCGTGTCGCAGACCGTCCTGTCGATGGCTCTCGCCGGGGTCGCCCTGGCAGCACAACCGAACCGGATCGCGCTCGTGCTCCTCGTGTTCCTGATCGGCGTCGGGGGTGCGTTCAACGGACCGTGCTTCAACGCGGTGCTCCCGGCGCTCGTCGGACGTGAGGACCTCCAGGGCGCCGTCGCGCTCAACTCGGCGGCGATGAACACGAGTCGGGTGGTCGGCCCGATCCTCGGCGGGCTGGTCGGCGCGCTCGGCGGCGCAGCCCTCGTGTTCGCCAGCAACGGGCTGACCTACCTGTTCGTCGTCTGGGCCGTCGCAACGGTCACGGCGGACTTCTCACCGCAGGGTGCCGGCGGGACCGGCCCGTGGCGTCAGATCAAGGACGGGTTCGCCGCCGCACGGGCCGACACCGTGCTCAGCAGGGTCCTCGTGACGATCTCGGTCTTCTCGCTGTGCTCGCTCGTGTTCATCTACCAGATGCCGTTGATCGCGGAAGAGCGGCTCGGCATCGAGGGCATCGTCTACACGTTGCTGTTCGCCTCGTTCGCGCTGGGCGCGGCGCTCGGGGCGATCTCCATGGGGACGGTCTTCTCCGAGGCGGCACGGTCCAGCATGTCGACGCGCAGCCTGGTCGTCTTCGGGGCCGCGCTGGCGCTCTTCGCGGTGACCACCTCGCCGTGGGTCGCGTTCCCAGCGGTCTTCGTGACCGGCGCCGCCTACTTCGTGCTGGTCACCGCGCTGTCCACCACCCTGCAGCTGCGGGTCCACGACTCGGTGCGCGGCCGGGTGATGGGGCTCTGGATGATGGGATGGGCGGGCCTCGTCCCCGTCGGCGGCCTCATCGCCGGGCCAGCGATCGACGCGATCGGCGTCGTCCCGGTCCTGTTGTTCGGCGCGGTCGTCGCGGTCGTGCTCGCGTTCGTCATCGACCTGGACGAGTCAACGCCGCCGCCACACGCTCGAGGCCTGCAACCCGGCTCCCCTTGACCAGCACGGCATCGTCGGGGCCGAGGTCACCGAGCGCCGCGGTGACCTCGGCGACCACGTCATCGGTGGCCACGTCATCGGTGGCCAGGTCGTCGATGACACCGACCGACCACGACGCTCCGTAGAGATCACATCCCACGGCGAGAACCTCGACGTCCAGCTCCTCGGCGAGCTCGGTGATCCGACGGTGCGCTCCTGGGCCTTCGGAACCGAGCTCCGCCATGACGCCGAGCACCGCGATGCGGCGACCGCCGTCGGGCAACGCCAAGGACGCAAGCGCCTCCAGGGCCGCCACCATCGAGGCCGGCCCGGCGTTGTAGGCGTCGTTCAGCACGACCGGCCCACCGGGTGCCCGTCGCAGCTCCATCCGCCACGGCGATGCAGGTGGTTCCGCCAGACCGGCAGCCACCTCCTGCACCTCGACGCCGAGCCACAACCCCGCTGCGGCTGCCGCGAGCGCGTTGGTGACGTTGTGGGCACCCCTGGCGCCGAGGCGCACCGCCGCGCTCCCCCACGGCGAGTGCAGCACGAAGCTCGGCTGCAGCTCGTCGTCGAGCACGAGGTCACCGGCGTGCACCTCTCCGCCGGGTCCGAAGGTCACCACCGCAGCCACCGTGTGGGCAGCCATCGCAGCGACGTTCGGATCATCGGCGTTCAGCACGGCCAGTCCATCGGGTGGAAGGTGCTCGACGAGCTCCCGCTTGGCGGCGGCGATCTGCTCGATCGTCCCCATGACCTCGGTGTGCACGCCCTCGACCACGGTGATCACGCCGACGGTCGGTCGAGCCATCTCGCACAGCGCACGGATGTGCCCGGCGCCGCGCGCGCCCATCTCGATGACCGCCGCCTCGGTGCCGTCGGGGGCGTTCGCGAGCGTCAGGGGCACACCGAGCTCGTTGTTGAACGACTTCTCCGACGCCGCCGTGGAGAACCTGCGTCCCAGCACCGCGGCGAGCAGGTCCTTGGTCGTCGTCTTGCCGACCGAGCCGGTCACCCCGACGACCCGATCCACACCCGAGCCGGGAAGCGCCAGTCGTCCGCGGGCGACCCGTGCAAGCTCCGCGAGCGCATCGGGCACCGATGCGACGATGAGCGTCGGACCCGAGGTGCCCTCGGGCGGGACACGTTCGACGAGCACGGCGCCGGCGCCCGCTGCAACAGCGGCGTCGACGAAGTCGTGGCCGTCACGCTCCGCCCGGATCGCAGCGAACATCTGACCCGGCGACACGAGGCGTGAGTCGATCGCGAGGCCGTCGACGGTGAGCGGCGCCCTGGAACGCTGCGCATCCTCCGATGTGCCGACGAGCTGCGCCCCGAGCCGTCGGGCGAGGTCCTCGACGTCGAAGTGCACGGATCCGGATCGTAGGCCGCTCCCGTGGGCCCGGCGGCCCGGCGCGCGGCGCCGGCTCGCCGGAGGGGTGGCCGGTCCGTGCCAGACTCACGCCCCGTGAGCACCTCGTCGGAGCGGATCCGCCTCGTCGTGCTGTTCGGCGGCCGGTCCGCCGAGCACGACATCAGCCGGGTGTCCGCGAGCCACGTGATGAGCGCCGTGGATCCCGAGCGATACGAGGTCGTCCCGGTCGGCATCACGAGGTCCGGCGAGTGGCGACTCGCCGAGCGAGCCGCCGAGCTGCTCGGAACCGGGGCCGAGCTGCCACCGGCGATCGACGTCGAGGGCCGGACCATCGACCCGCTCGGACCCGGTGCGCTCCTCCCGGACATCGCACCGCCCAGCCGGCAGGTCAGCGGGCCGGTCAGCGGGAACGGCGACGACTCCCCCGTCACCGTCGTGTTCCCGGTCCTGCACGGTCCGAACGGCGAGGACGGCACCGTGCAGGGTCTGCTCGAGATGACCGACGTGCCCTACGTGGGAGCCGGTGTGCTGGGCTCGGCGGTCGCGATGGACAAGGCGATGGCCAAGACCGTGCTCGACGCTGCGGGGATCCCGCAGCCCCGCTGGCGGAGCATCACCACCGACGACCTCCGCTCAGCCGGGTTGGTGGGCGATCTGCTCGACGAGCTCGGCCCGGTCGTGTTCGTGAAGCCGGCGAACATGGGCTCGTCGATCGGGGTGTCGCGCGCCGCGGACGCTGCCGAGCTGGACGCCGCGCTCGCGGACGCCGCCCGCTACGACGAGCAGATCGTCGTCGAGGAGTGCATCGGCACGGCCGACGAGCGTGTCCGCGAGCTGGAGTGCGGGGTGATCGGCAACCGCTCGCCGCGAGCCTCGACGGTCGGTGAGATCGTGCCGGCCGCCGAGTTCTACGACTACGACGACAAGTACCGCGATGGCGCCGCGAGGACCGTGATCCCTGCGGAGCTGTCCGACGGGGTCGCCGAGCACGTCCGGGACCTCGCTGTGCGGACCTTCGCAGCGCTGCGCGCCGAGGGTCTCGCCCGAGTCGACATGTTCCTCGCTCCGGACGGTCGTGTCCTCGTCAACGAGATCAACACGATGCCAGGTTTCACCCCGATCTCGATGTTCCCGCAGCTGTGGGCTGCGTCGGGGTTGCCGTACAGAGAGCTCGTCGACGAGCTGGTCGGCCTGGCGATCGAGCGTCACGTCCGCCGCAGCCGGTTCGAGACCGGCCGGTGACCGGCACCGAGCTGTTCTCATGAGGCAGCAGTTCTGATGAGGCAGCGGTCCTGATGAGGCTGCGGATCTGATAGGGAGAGCACCTGTGATCCCCGAGGTCCTCGCCGGTAGGCGCCTGTTCGTGACGGGAGCGACCGGCTTCGTCGGCACCGCCCTCGTCGAACGACTGCTGCGCTGCATCCCCGACGTCGAGT
Organism: Actinomycetota bacterium; assembly: GCA_018268735.1. Taxonomy (GTDB): domain Bacteria; phylum Actinomycetota; class Acidimicrobiia; order Acidimicrobiales; family Microtrichaceae; genus Dermatobacter. The sequence continues at coordinate 3,842 of JAFDWA010000142.1, forward strand.
TGACGCTGCTCATCCGCGACGGCCGGCGCTCCGATGCCGCACGGCGGCTCGAACGTGAGGTGCTGCGCAACGACTGCTTCGACCGGCTCCGCGAGGAGCTCGGTCCCGAAGGCTTCGCAGCAGCGGCCGCCCGCGTGCGTGCCGTCAGCGGCGACGTCGGCACCGACGGCCTCGGCCTCGACGAATCGGGCAGAGCGGCGCTCACGGCGGCCGACGTCGTCATCCACTCTGCTGCGACGGTCGCGTTCGACTCACCCCTCGACCGGGCCGTCGAGGTCAACCTCATGGGTCCGGTCCGCATCGCGGAGACGCTCCACGAACTGGGGGTGACCCCGCACCTGGTCGCAGTCAGCACCTGCTACGTCGCGGGCAACCGACGTGGGAGCGCACCGGAGGAGCCGGTCACTGCCAACCCGTTCTTCTCCGATCTCGACTGGCGGGCCGAGGTGCGCGCCGCTCGTCGGACCCGGGCGGATGCCGACGCCGAGAGCCGCACACCCGAGAAGCTCGCCGAGTTCCGTGGCGCCGCGCGTGACGAGCTCGGTCCGGTCGGCGGCCCGCTGCTCGCCGAGCACACCGAACGGCGACGACGGGACTGGGTGCACGACCGGATGGTGAGCTCCGGCAGGGCTCGCGCCGCGTCGGTCGGCTGGCCCGACGCGTACGCGTTCACCAAGGCACTCGGCGAGGTCGCACTCACCGAGACCGCCGCGGCCACAGCGGATGCTGCGACGATCCCGTTCACGATCGTGCGACCGTCGATCATCGAGTCCGCGATCGCCGAACCGCGACCCGGCTGGATCCGTGGGTTCCGGATGGCGGAGCCGATCATCCTCAGCTACGCCCGTGGGTTGCTGCGCGAGTTCCCCGGTGTGCCCGAAGGCGTGATCGACGTCATCCCCGTCGACCTCGTCGTGTCCGCGATCGTCGCCGCTGCCGCCGACGGGCTCGCAGCCGGCGACCTCGCCGACGATCTCCCCGACGATGCCGTCCCAAGGATCGTGCAGGTCGCCACCGGTGAGGTGAACCCGCTGCGATACCAGCAGCTCGTCGACCGAGTCCGCGAGTGGTTCACCGAACGTCCGCTGTTCGACCGCAACGGCCAGCCGATCGTGGTGCCGGACTGGTCCTTCCCCGGCCGCGGACGCGTCGAGGGCCAGCTCCGACGGGCGACCTCGGTGCTGGAGCGGACCGAGAAGGTCGTCGCGTCGCTGCCGCTGCGCGGGCGTGCCGCGCAGTGGGGAGCGCGCATCGAGGAGCAGCGGGAACAGGCGAACCGGGCGTTGTCCTACGTCGAGCTGTACGGCGCGTACACCGAGTGCGAGGCGGTCTACGGCGTCGGGAACCTGCTCGCGCTCGACGGTCGGCTGTCAGCGGAGGACCACGAGCGCTTCACCCTCGATCCACGGGTGATCGACTGGGACCGCTACATCACCGAGGTCCACCTGCCGTCGGTCGTCGCCCACGGCCGTGCACGCTCGTCGCCGACCAAGCGCGTCGGGGCGGCACGCAGCGACCGGCTCCGCTCGCAGGTCCTCTCGCCGGATCGCCAGCTCGCAGCGTTCGACCTGGAGAACACGATCATCGCCTCGAACGTGGTGGCGACCTACTCGTGGCT
>JAFDWA010000143.1 GCA_018268735.1 Actinomycetota bacterium
CGCGACCGTGAGGACCTCCGATTGACGGCCGGTGGGGGCAGCCTGGTCGCCACGCCACGGGGTTGTCGGCCTCGGGGGTTGATGTCGCCGGAGGCCAGGCCGGCACCCGGAGCGTACCGCTCCGGTGTCGCATCTGAACAGGACCCCGCCGCAACCGTCGGACGGTGCGTTCCGGCATGGGAGCGGCGATGGGGGAGAGGTAGGTTCGCCCGGATGCTCGATCGACCGCCGTCCGGGACCATCCCCGATGCTCCGGGCAGCTACCAGTTCAAGGACGCCGACGGTCGGGTGATCTACGTCGGCAAGGCGAAGTCGTTGCGCCAACGGCTCTCGAACTACTTCCAGAACCCGGCGAACCTGCCGCCGCGGACGTTCCAGATGGTGTCGAGCGCCGCGTCGGTGGAGTGGATCCAGGTCCGCAACGAGGTCGAGGCGCTGATGCTCGAGTGCACGCTCATCAAGCAGCACCGGCCACGGTTCAACGTCCGCCTCGTCGACGACAAGAGCTACCCGTTCCTCGCGGTCACGGTGTCCGACGAGTGGCCCCGGCCGATGGTGATGCGGGGTCGACGTCGCAAGGGGGTGCGGTACTTCGGTCCGTACGCGCACGCCTATGCGATTCGGGAGACCCTCGACGAGCTGTTGCGGACGTTCCCTTTGCGCACCTGCTCCGATGCGAAGTTCGGTCGCCACGAGCGACTCGGCAAGCCGTGCCTGCTGTTCCACATCGAGAAGTGCGCAGCACCGTGCGTCGGCGAGATCGGCCACGACGACTACGCGCGGCTCGTGGACGAGCTCCTCGAGTTCCTCGAGGGTGACACCGAAGCGGTGCTGAGCCGACTCGAGGGGCAGATGTCGCGGGCGGCAGAGGCGCTGGAGTTCGAGCAGGCAGCCCGACTGCGGGATCGGCTCGCGACCGTTCGGCGCGCGATCGAACGCCAGCAGATGGTCGGTGACCGCAACGAGGACGTCGACGTGGTCGGTCTCTTCGCCGACGAGCTCGAGGCGTCTGCGCAGGTGTTCCACGTGCGCAAGGGCCGCGTGGTGGGGCGGTTCGGGTTCCTGCTGGACAAGGTCATGGATCTGACCGACGCGCAGACGGTCGCGTCCGTGCTGGAGCAGCTCTACGGCGACGAGCCGGCGGTCGGCTACCCCAAGTCGGTCCTGGTGCCGGTGCTTCCCGAGGACGTGGGGGTCTACCGGGAGTGGCTCTCGGTGCAGCGCGGCAGTCGAGTCGACATCCGGGTTCCGATGCGCGGGCCCAAGCGTGAGCTCGCAGCGACGGTCGCGCAGAACGCACAGGAGGCGTTCACCCGTCACCGATTGAAGCGAGCTTCGGACCACAACAGCCGGGCGAAGGCGCTCAACGAGCTGCAGCAGTCGCTCGGGCTGCCGGCTGCGCCGCTTCGGATCGAGTGCTACGACATGAGCCACCTCCAGGGGACCGACTACGTCGGGTCGATGGTGGTCCTGGAGGACGGCCTGCCGCGCAAGCAGGAGTACCGGCGGTTCCGGATCCGGGGCGTCCCCGGCAACGACGACTTCGCTGCCATGGAAGAGGTGCTCACCCGGCGTCTGTCCAACTACCTCGCCGACCGGGACAAGCCCGTTGCCGAGCGCGGCCGGTTCGCCTACCCGCCCCAGCTCCTGCTGGTCGACGGCGGCAAGGGCCAGCTCGGTGTCGCGGTGAAGGTCCTCGAGGCGCTCGGTCTCACCGATGCGATCCCGGTCGCCTCGCTCGCCAAGCGCTTCGAGGAGGTGTACCTGCCGGGGCGTCCCGAACCCGTGGAGGTCCGCCGGGGCTCCGAGGCGCTGTTCCTCCTCCAGCGGATCCGAGACGAGTCCCACCGCTTCGCGATCACCTACCACCGTGAGCTGCGGGGCAAGCGGATGACCCGGTCCGTGCTCGACGGCATCCCGGGCCTCGGCGAGAAGCGCAAGCAACGCCTGGTGAAGGAGCTCGGTGGTGTCAAGGCGGTGCAAGCAGCCGACCTGGACTCGCTGCGCGCCTTGACGTGGCTCCCCGATGCCGTCGCGGTCGCGGTGCACGACGCACTGCACTCACCGGTCGGTTCGCAGCCCGCCTGATCCACCACATCGGACGGCGGGTGGCATCGGACGGCGGGTGGCATCGGACGGCCGGAGGCCGACCGCCTCGATCAGATCGGGTACCGTCGCCGTCCATGGCAGGGAGCAGGGCGACGGAGCAGGACCGATCAACGACACGACGGGGCCGCAGGACCTCGTTCCGACGGATGGTGCAGGTCGCGGGCGTCGTCATCGGGCTCGGCGGTCTGGCGTCGTGCGCGTCGCCTCCCGGAGGTGGCGGCCCGACGGTCTCGGTCGCCCAGCACACCGTGATCAACGCCAAGGACGGATCAGGTCGAGGCACGCTGACCGTCGACGGGTGCGTCCTGCTCGATCCGACCAGCGTGTTCACCCAGCGGATCGATGCGCTCCCAGCGAAGGTGTTTGCTCCGGGCACCGACCCGATCGCACGCGCCTCGTCGATGCTCGACGCCGCAGGCACGAACGCGATGCGAAGCGGCTCGTCGACCGCTGAACACCAGGGATCTGTGTACGGCATGCCGCTCGTCACGGTGACGGGCACCAAACGTGACCTCACCATCGGGACGACCGACTACGGCTACCAGACGGTTCCGGTGTTCCTGCCCGCAGCCGGCGCCGTCCACTGGGAGGGCGAGCCGAGCCTGACCTTCAGCGACCTCCATCTGACGGTGCTCGACCGCTCCTCCTGCGTCCTCCAGGAGCACATCGGCTACAACGACGTGCTCTCGAGCTCGGCGAACGGCGTCCAGTGGACGTCGCCGATCCGCTCGTCGGCCACGCGGATCCGGACCGACGGGCATGGCACGGACGACGTCGAGGCTGCAGGGCTGCCGATCGCGCCGCTGGTGTACCGCTTCCGCGAGGTGTACCCGGGCGTCGACACGTCGACCGTCGGCGAGATCGACCACGCGCTGCGGATCACGTTCCCTAAGGACGTGAACAGCCGCAGCGCCGCGGTCTGGCCCGCACGATCCACCGATGGCACCGCCACGGCTGCCGACGCGATGCCCATGGGCGCGCGGCTGCGCCTGAGCGCTGCCGCGCTCGGGCGCCTGCAGGATGACAGGTCGATCCCCGCCGGAGCGCTGTCGATCCTCACCGCGCTGCACGACTACGGAGCCGTCGTCGCCGACAGCACCGGCCCGACCTCCGACCCTTCACCGGGAGGGTTCGGGCTGTCCGGTGAGTACCACCCGAACTGGCCTGCCGAGGTGCTCACGTCGTTGTCGAAGGTGCGTGCGGAGGACTTCGAGGTCGTCGACGTCGCCTGCTGGCAGGGGACGTCGCAGCTCAACGTCACGACGCCGACACCGAACGCCTGCTGACCGCGGGGCTCGGGATCTCGTCGATGCGGCCGATCGTGCGGTCGGACCCGTGGGAGGACCACGCCCGTTGGTGGCAGGAGCGCTTCACCGACGGTGTCGACCCTGAGTACACCGAGCAGATCCTCCCGCTGATCACGGCGAACCTCGCTGATCTGGGCGACGCGGGTCATCGAGGTGCTCGACCCGCGCTGCTGGTCGACGTCGGCTGTGGCGAGGGTCAGGTGGCACGAGCGGCTGTGGCATCAGGGCTCGACGTGGTGGGTGTGGATCCTGCGATGTCACAGGTGTCGGTCGCTCGTCGGCGTGGCGCCGGCCCTGGCTACGCGCAGGCCTCGGCGACGAGCCTGCCGCTGGTGGACGGCGCCGCCGACGCGGTCGTCGCCTGCCTGGTCTTCGAGCACATCGACGTGCTGGACGAGGCGCTGGTCGAGGTCGCCCGGGTGCTGCGGCCCGGCGGACGGTTCCTGTTCCTGCTGAACCACCCGCTCCTGCAGACCCCGGGGAGCGGGTGGATCGACGACCAGGTGCTGGATCCGCCGGAGCAGTACTGGCGCATCGGTCCGTACCTGGAGGAGGCGGAGACCGTGGAGGAGGTGGAGAAGGGAGTGTTCATCACCTTCTTCCACCGACCGCTGTCGAGGTACCTCAACGGTGCACGAGACGCCGGGCTGGTGCTGCTGCGAATGGAGGAGCCGGCGCCACCACCCGGATTCCTCGCGGGTGCCGCGGAGTACGCGGACGCGGCGGCGGTGCCGCGCCTGCTCTTCCTCCGCTTCGAGAAGCTCTGATCGGGGAGCTCCTCCCGTCGGGCTGCGTCAGCAGGAGGTCGCGGGCGCGGTCACCACGCTGTCGACGGTCAGGATCTGGCCGTTCGAGGCCTTCTGCGGTTGGGCGTCGGACACGTTGGCGCCACCGAACTGGACCGTCGCGCCATCGCCCTTGGCGGTGATCTTGACCTTGCCGCCGAGGGTGTCGATGCACTGGCCGTCCTTCTTGGCGAGGTCGTCGACGGTCAACGTGCCAGGGACCACGTGGAGGCGGACGAGGTTGCCGAGGGCCCCGGCCGGATCCTGCTGGAGCTGTGCCATCGTCGCTGCCGGAACCTTGTCGATGGCAGCGTTCGTCGGGGCGAGGACGGTGTAGGGGCCGCCTGCACCGAGGGTGGCGTCGAGGCCGGAGGTGACTGCGAGGCCTGCGAACTCGGAGAGCTGGTTGTCGGCGGTGAGCAGCGCCATGAGGGTGTCGGTCGGCGCGGCGGTGGTCGTCGTCGTGGCCTTCTGGGAGGTCGTGGTCGTCGAGGACTCGGCGTTCTTGTCCTTGGTGGCTTCGGTGCTCTTGCTGCATGCTCCGGCGAGGAGCGCAACCGCACACACCAGGGCGGTGACGGGGACGGACAGCTTCTTGCTCATCGAGATCTCCTGCGGGCGTTGCCGGCTGACGGGTTGGAACCGTAGCGAGCGCTGTGCCGCGGGGCGAAGATGGGCGAACGAGGGTTGCCCGATAGCGTTCCTCCCGTGAGCGACTTCCTGGTGATCACCGGCGTCTCGGGGGCCGGCCGGACCCAGTTCGGCGACACGCTGGAGGACCTGGGGTGGTTCGTGATCGACAACCTCCCCGTGGAGCTGATCCCGAAGGTCGCCGAGCTCGCTCGCTTCCAGGACCAGGGTTCGCCGGTTGCCCTCGTGGTCGGAACCGGCAGCGATGTCGTCGGCATCGCACCGGCGATCGAGGAGCTGCGCCGCTCCGGGGCTGCGGTGCGCACGGTCTTCCTGGATGCGTCGACGCCGACGCTCGTGCGTCGCTACGGCGAATCCAAGCGCCGCCACCCGATGGCGGCACAGGCGGGGACGATGGCCGGGGCGATCGATCAGGAGCGCCAGGTCCTCGCTGCGGTCCGCGAGAACGCCGACATCGTCGTCGACACCTCGGATCTCAACGTCCACGACCTGCGAGCGAGGGTGAACGAGCTGTTCGCCGAGGGGGAGGGGGCCGGCTTCACGCAGGTCACGCTGCAGTCGTTCGGGTACAAGCACGGCGTACCGGCAGATGTGGATCTC
>JAFDWA010000144.1 GCA_018268735.1 Actinomycetota bacterium
GCTCCACCACGACCACGGCACCGGACTGCGCCGACACGCTGCCGTCCACAGCCAAGGCCGCCCAGCTGCTGATGGTGATGGTGACCTCGCCCGACGCAGCCGCCGAACCTCTGACCGCCGGCCTCGTCGGCGGCTTCCGACTGAAGGGGAACCAGTCCAGGGACGTCGGATCGCAGATCACCGCCGCGGTCAAGGGAGCGCCCATCACGCCCTCGGTCGGCACCGATGAGGAGGGCGGCACCGCCCAGCCGCTCCGACTCGCTCTGGGCGAGCTCCCGGCGGCGGCCACGGCGGCGAAGGGGTCGGCCACAGATGCCGCTGCCGCTGCAGGCTCGCACGCGGCAGCGATGAAGCGACTCGGGTTCACGATGAACTTCGCACCGGTCGCCGATGTGGGCTCCGGTCCCGGACTCGGCACCCGCACCTACGGCTCGGACCCGGCGACGGTGTCCAGGTTCGTCGACGCGGTGTTCCCCGCGATCGCCGACGCCGGTCTGACCCCGGTCATCACGCACTGGCCCGGTCTCGGCGGGGCGAACGACGATCCCCAACAGCAGCTGCCGACGCTGTCGAACCTCGCTGCACTGCAGGCGAAGGACCTGATCCCGTTCACCGACGCGATCCGCAAGGGCGTCCCGGCGATCCTGGTGACCCACGCGGCGGTGCCGGGGACCACCGAGTCAGGTGAGCCGGCGAGCCTGTCGAACGCGGCGATCACCGGAGAGCTCCGCGGGAACGAGGGCTTCAAGGGTCTCGTGATCACCGACTCGCTCGGCATGGGCGCTGTGACGCGCATCGGGTCCCAGGCCGAGCTCGCCGAGAAGGCCATCGCAGCCGGTGCGGACATCGCGACCGTCTCGGGAACCGATGCCGTCGCCGACGTGCACGCACGTCTCGTCGAGGCGATCGACTCGGGCCGCCTCCCGTCCGCGCAGGTGACGGCATCGGTGCGACGCGTGCTGGCGTCCAAGGGGATCGACGGGCCCTGTCTGGATGCCGTTGCGCGCTACGCGGCGCTGGCTCGGACGGACACGACCACGTCGACCCGACCGGACGCCACCTCGGCCGCCGGTGGGACCGGTGGGACCGGCGACACGAACGGAACCGGGGGCTCCACGGGCGGCACAGGATCGTCGGGCGGCACAGGATCACCAGGCGGCACAGGATCATCCGGCACCCAGGGTCAGCCGACCACGACGTCGCGCTCCAGTCGGACCACGACCACGATCGCCCACCCCACGACGGTCCGTCGGCACGGCACGACCACCCGCCCCACGACGGTCCGTCGGGCCGGCACGACCACGACGACCGCGGGCGTCAACGGCTGAGCGCCGAGGACTCCCGCTCCGCGCCTGCCCCCGAGCCGGTCGCGGAGCCCGCTGCGTCGATCGAGCGGTTGACGGCGCGGACGTCGCCGGTGCGACACCACAGGCCGTGGACTCGACGACCTGACCGCACCCCCCGCTCCCATCGCTCGACCGGCATCCCGGCGGCGGTCAGGTCCTCGGCGAGGCGCACGAGGTCGGAGACCGGAAGGTCGACCACCAGTGCCACACGACTGCGCCGCCACCTGAGCGTGTCCCATCGCCACACGCACAGATGGGTGGCGATGGCGCCGAGGGCGACCGTCGTCGCGAGCGGTGGGCGGACCCGACCGCGGCTGGCAGCCGAGACAGCGGCTCTTGCACCCACGCCCGCCCCCACGGCCGCAGCTGATTCGAGCGAGCAGGTGAACACGTCCGGGCGGATCGTCCGCAGACCACCCCATCGCAACGCCGCGAGGAACCGCACGAACCCGGGCGCTCGACGATCCACCGACTCGGTGATCGAGCCGATCAGGTCACGCACGCCTCGATCGCCATCCCCCGGCACCGCATCCCCCGGCACCGCATCGCTCGACCCCGCATCACCAGACACCGCATCGATCGACCCCATGGGCCCATTCTGCACAGCGCACCTCGCGCGGTCGTGACATCCCGTCGAACCGCTCCGCCCCGTCCGCCGGCACGTGACGCCTGTCCGAACCTGATGACACGGCCCCTCCCAGCGGACATACTGAGGGGACCAGGTCAACCGGGGGGTCCGACCATGCGAGTGTCCTCGATCCTGTCCATGAAGGGTTCGACCGTGGCCACGACGGCTCCGAACGCACCCGTCACCGAAGCCCTCAACGAGCTCCGACTCCGAGGCGTGGGAGCCCTCGTCGTGTCGACCGACGGTCGCCACATCGAAGGCATCGTCACCGAGCGCGAGATCGTTCACCGCCTCGCGGAGCGGGGTGAGGCGTTCATCCACGAGCCGGTCGAGTCGGTGATGATCACCGAGGTCGTGACCTGCCAGCCCGACGACGACCTCCAGCACCTCGCCCAGCGGATGACCGACACGCGCTGCCGCCACCTCCCGGTCGTGGTCGACGGCGAGCTGGTCGGGATCGTCAGCATCGGCGACGTGGTGAAGGCGCGCCTCACCCAGCTCGAAGAGGAGTCCCGACAGCTCCAGGAGTACATCTCCACCGGCCGCTGACACGCCTTCCCATCGATCTCGGGGCGCCGAACGACACACCTTGTCGCCAGGTGCGCACCAGATCTTCGAGCTGGAGAGTCAGCCGGCGCGGTCCGCTGCGACCTCGTCGAGCGACTCGTACTCCTCGGAGGTGTCGACCCAGTCCTCGAACTGGATGACACCGATGTCGGTGAAGCGCTCACGGAGCCATCCGCCCGACGCGTCGAGCAGTCCCAGCTTCTTGCAGTTGGGCACGATCTTCGAGAACAGCATCGTCTGGAACACGTCGGCCTGCTCGTGGGAGTGCGTGTCGAGGAACTCGACGACGGCATCCGGGTCGGCACCCATGCGCTCCCACACCTCGATGTTGCGGAACCGCTGCTGCAAGCGGACCGCTGCGTCGAAGGCGAACTCCTGACGCTCGCGCAGCTCGGCGTCGGTGAGCTCGCGGTAGAGCTCCTGCAGCGACAGGACCCCGAACGCGACGTGGCGCGCCTCATCGCTCATCACGTAGCGGAGCAGGTCCTGCAACAGCGGCTCGGTCGTCATCTGGCGCATGAACCCGAACGCGGCGAGGGCGAGGCCCTCGACCATGATCTGCATGCCGAGGTAGGTGATGTCCCAGCGGGAGTCGGCGAGGATGTCGTCGAGGAGCGCCTTGAGGTTGGCGTTGATCGGGTACTGACCGCCGAGCTTCTCGTCGATGTAGCGGGCGAACACCTCGACGTGACGGGCCTCGTCCATGACCTGGGTGGACGCGTAGTACTTGGCGTCGACCCATGGCACGGTCTCGACGATGCGGGCGGTGCACAGCAGCGCGCCCTGCTCGCCGTGCATGAACTGGCTGAGGATCGAGTTCTGCAGCTCGATGCCGACTTCGGACCACTCGGCGTCGCCGAAGTGGCGCACCGGCGACTCGGGGTGCGTGGCCAGGTGGGCGAACCGACCAGCCGGCGACCCACCACCGAGGTCGGCGGCGACGCGCTCGGGGTCGACGTCGACCGACCAGTCGAGGTCGGTCGTGGCGTTCCACTGCGACCCCTTCGCCTTCTCGTACAGACGCGACAGACCCGGCCGGCTGCGCTCGTAGTCCCACGTGAACGTGGTGTCGACCTCGGCCATCACCGCGTGGATGGCCGCGTCGACCTCCGTGCGGTCGAGATCCGTACCGCTGTCGAGACCTGTGCCGTCGAACGTCGTCATGGCGACCCCCCGAAGAGTTGCTTCGATCCCCGAAGCTACTCGGCCAACGCGGTCCACGAGCCGCGTCTCGCAGCCGCCCGACCACCAACGCCCTTGGATCTTGGGCATCGGCGACCAAGCAGTGGTCGGTCACGCCCAAGTTCGCGGGCCGCTGCGGTCCTGGGCCGTCAGCGTCGTCAGGTCGGCTCGATGATCAACCCCGTGAGCGGTTGACGGCGGAGATGACCGCTTTGAGCGACGCGGTGAGGATCGACTCGTCCATCGCCACGCCCCACCGGACCGACCCGTCGGGGAACTTCGCCTCCACGTACGCCGCAGCGGTCGCGTCGGTCCCCGCCGACACCGCGTGCTCGGAGTAGTCGACGACCTCGACGTCGATGCCGAGACCCTCCCGCAGCGCATGCACGAAGGCTGAGATCGGACCGCCACCCTCCCCCACCACCGTGCGTGGTTCGCCGTCGACGACGAGCTGCGCCGTCACCGACGACCGCTCCGCGCTGGTGGTCGCCTCGGCGGCACGGAACTCGATGTCGCCGTCGGTGCCGGTCAGGTAGGTCTCCTCGAACGCCTGCCACATCTGCGACGGGGTGATCTCGGTGCCGGTGTCCTCGGCGACGTGCTGGATCTCCTTCGAGAACTCGATCTGCAGACGTCGCGGCAGGTCGAGGCCGTACTCGGCCTTCATCACGTAGGCGACGCCGCCCTTGCCGGACTGGCTGTTGACGCGGATCACCGCGTCGTAGGTGCGCCCGAGGTGCGCCGGGTCGATCGGCAGGTACGGGACCTCCCACGCCTCGTAGTCGGCATCCCGACCGGACGGCCCGACGCCGAGCGCCTCGGTCCCCTTCTTGATCGCGTCCTGGTGGGACCCGGAGAACGCCGTGTACACGAGGTCACCCACGTAGGGATGGCGTTCGTGCACCGGGAGGCGGTTGCAGTACTCGGCAGTGCGTCGCAGGGCGTCGATGTCGGAGAAGTCGAGCTCCGGGTCGACCCCCTGGGTGAACAGGTTCAACCCGATCGTGACGAGGTCGACGTTGCCGGTGCGCTCGCCGTTGCCGAACAACGTCCCCTCGACCCGGTCCGCTCCGGCCAACAGGCCCATCTCGGCCGCGGCCACCGCGGTGCCACGATCGTTGTGCGGGTGCAGCGACAGAATCACCTGATCGCGCTCGGGCATGTTGCGGTGCACGTACTCGATGACGTCCGCGTAGACGTTCGGCATGTACATCTCGACCGTCGCGGGGACGTTGATGATGAGCCGCTCTTCGGGACCCAGGTCCAGCGCGTCCATCACCGCGGCCGAGATCTCGATCGCGTAGTCGGGTTCGGTTCCGGTGAACGACTCCGGTGAGTACTCGTAGCGGACCTCCGTGTTCGGCAGGGAGTCCTGGTGCTTCCGGACCATGCGAGCCGCGTCGGTCGCGATCTGGGTGATGCCGGCACGGTCCTTGCCGAACACGACGCGGCGCTGCAGCACCGAGGTCGAGTTGTAGAAGTGCACGATCGCCCGGCGGGCGCCTCGTAGCGCCTCGTAGGTGCGTTCGATCAGGTCGGCCCGGCACTGCACCAGCACCTGGATCGTGACGTCGTCGGGGATCCGGTCCGTCTCGATGATCTCCCGCAGGAAGTCGAAGTCGGTCTGTGACGCCGAGGGGAACCCGACCTCGATCTCCTTGAACCCCAT
>JAFDWA010000145.1 GCA_018268735.1 Actinomycetota bacterium
TGCATCGGTTCCTGGACCTGATCGCGGAGTTCCTCTCCGCAGCCCAGCTCATCATCGTCAGCCACCAGAAGCGGACGATGGAGGCCGCCGACGTGCTCTACGGCGTCACGATGGAGCCGGCCGGCTCCTCCCGGGTGGTCTCGGAGCGGGCGGCGATCGTCCTGGAGTGAGCGGTGCCCCCGGCGAGGGTGACCTCCCGGCACCGGACCCCGTGTGCGCGTCGCCGCACGATCATGGCAGGCGGCTGAACCATCGCAACGAGAAGCCCGCAGCGACCAGCATCAGCACGAGGCCGAGCCCGACGAACTTGTAGGTGACGTCCTGGTCCTTGTGGTCGTAGCCGATGGTCGACCCGAGCTTCGCGTACACCGACCGCAGGTCCTGCACCGACTGCGCGGTGTAGGCGGTGCCGCCGGTGCCCTCGGCGAGGCCCCGCAGCTCGTCGACGTTGACCGGAACCCGGGTGCGCTGTCCGACGCCGTCGCCGTTGACGTCGACGGTGATCTCGCCGTCGGGTGTGCCGTACGCGATCGTCGACACGGCAACGCCGGCCTTCTTCGCGATCGGGATCGCGTCCGCTGTCGGCAACCCGACGGTCGTCTCGCCGTCGGACATCAGCACCACGGCGCCGTCGACCTTCTTTCCGCCGGTGCCGCGCGCCTGCTCCTGGATGACCTGCACGGCGAGCTTCGTCGCGTCGCCGATGGCGGTCGACTTGTCGAGCTCGAGGCCGTCGATCGCGGCGTTGACCTTCGCGTGGTCCTGCGTCGGCGGAACGAGGAGCTGGGCGCTCCCGGCGAAGCTGATCAGCCCGACGTTGAGCTGCTTGGGGAGGTTGTCGACGAACTCCTTCGCGGCGGTCTGCGCCGCCTGGATCCTGCTGGGTGCCACGTCGGTGGCAGCCATCGAGAGGGAGGTGTCGATGGCGAGCACGATCGTCGAGCGCTCGGAGGGCACCTTCTGGGTCATCACCGGCTGGGCGAAGCTCGCGACGAGCACCGTGGCGGCCAGGAGGAAGATCCCGGCGACGAGGTGGCGGCGCCACCCGGGTCGCTTCGGTGCGACCGAGTCGAGCAGCTCGAGGTTGGAGAAGCGCAGCGCATACCGGGGCTTCGTGAACTGCAGGCCGACGTAGAGGGCGGCGAGGCCCACCACGACGATCAGCAGCCAGAGACGCTGCGGTTGGAGGAACCACTCACCCATGCCGACCCATCCGTTCGTCATCCGTCCCAGCTCGAACCGCCCCGGATCCCGGGGTGGCGCACACCACGCGTGGCGCGAGAGCCTCCATCACCGTGGTGCCCTTGTCGCTGCGAGCTCTGCCCGCCGACGTCGGCGCGACACGTGCCGTGCGAGGTCGAGCACCCAGTCCCCATCGGTGCGCATCTGGATGTGATCCGCGCCGGCGGAGCGGATCGCGTGCGCGATGCTCGCCCGCTGGAGCGCTGCCGCTTCTGCGTAGCGGGCCCGCATCCGCGCGTCGTCGGTGTTGACCTCACGGGTGGCGCCGGTCGCCGGATCGGTGAAGTGCACCAGACCCACAGGTGGCAGCTCGAGCTCACGAGGGTCCACCACCTCGATGCACAGCACCGCGTGCCGAAGCGCGACGACACCGAGCGCGGTTCGCCATCGGTCCGGGTCCCCGAGGAAGTCCGAGATGACCACGACGAGCCCGCGGCGCGGCGCGACCGCTCCGGCGCGTCGCAGCGCAACGCTGAGGTCGGATCGGCCCGTCCCGTCGCCCCGTGGGCTGGACATGATGCGCTCGAGGACGGCGAGCAGGTGGGTGCGGCCGTGACGGGGGGGCACGGTGGTGACGTCGTCGCCGCGCAGCAGGATCGCTCCGACGCGGTTGCCGCCGCGGCCGGTCAGGAGCCCGACCCCGGCAGCGGCCGCGAGGGCCAGGTCGCGCTTCTCGCAGGTCGCCGTGCCGAAGTCGAGGCTGGGCGAGCGGTCCACCACCAGCCACGCCTCGAGCTCCCGGTCGGCGATCGTCTCGCGGATGTACGGGTCCTGCATGCGCGCGGTGACGTTCCAGTCGATCCGTCTGACGTCGTCGCCCGGTTCGTAGGCCCGGGTCTCTCCGGGCTCGGTGCCGCGACCGGGCACGAGTCCCAGGAAGTCGCCGTGCAGCATTCCGTCGAGTCGACGGTTCACGTCGAGCGTGAGCCGTCGCAGGATCTCCTCCGCCGGTCGGTCGCCGACGAGGCCGAGGGTGGACGAGAGGCCGCTCACTGCGGTCCGTTCCCCCAGCCGCCGACCCCCGCAGGCGCGGCAGGTGCCGCCGTCGCGTTCCACGCCGCGGCGTCGGTCGGCGCCCCGAAGTAGGCGTCGCCGCCGGTCTGCACCGGGCTGAGCCGGGGGGCCGGAACCGTCGACAGGACACGGGCGAGGACCTGTTCGACGTCGACGTCCTGGGCGAGGGCCTCGTAGGACAGCAGCATCCTGTGGCGCATGATCTCCGGTGCGACGTCGAACACGTCCTGGGGTGTGAGGTACGTGCGCCCGCGCAGCAGCGCGAGCGCCCTGCCGCCGCGGATCAGTCCGAGCGACGCCCGTGGGCTCGCGCCGAGCTCGATGAACACGCGCAGCTCCGGCAGCCCGAAGTTCTCCGGTGTGCGGGTGCACAGCACGAGGTTCACGGCGTACTCGAGGACGCTGCGATCGACGAAGACCTCCTCGGCCGCTCGCTGGAGCTGCTGCACCTGGTCGAGGGTGAGCGCCTGTGCGGCCTTCGGCGGGTTGGTGCCCATGCGCTGGACGATCTCGACCTCCTCTGCCGGGGACGGGTAGTCGAGCAGCACCTTCATGAGGAACCGGTCGCGCTGGGCCTCCGGGAGCGGGTAGACGCCTTCGGACTCGATCGGGTTCTGGGTCGCGAGCACGAGGAACGGCTCTGGTGCCTCGAAGCGTCGACCTCCGATCGTCACCTGGTGCTCGGCCATGACCTCGAGGAGGGCGGACTGGACCTTCGCGGGGGCTCGGTTGATCTCGTCCGCGAGGACGAAGTTCGCGAACACCGGTCCGAGCTCGACGTCGAACTGCTCGGAGGAGGCCCGGTAGATGCGGGTGCCCACGAGGTCCGCCGGCAGCAGGTCCGGGGTGAACTGGATGCGGGAGAAGGTCCCTCCGACCGAGCTCGCGAGCGTCTCGACGGTGAGGGTCTTCGCCAGGCCCGGCACCGACTCCAGGAGGCAGTGCCCGCCGGCGAGGAGGCAGGTGAGGACCCGCTCGATCGCACGGTCCTGGCCCACGATGACCTTCTTGAGCTCGAACATCAGGCGCTCGACCTCACCGGCAGGCGATGTGCTGGGAACGGTGGTGCCGGAGGGCGCGGGGCTCGGCGACGGGGCTGGTTGGTCCACGGTGGGTCGATCTCCAGGTCGGCGGTGCGCCACGACGGTGCGTCGTGACGGGGTCGTCTCAGGACGCAACGGTACGGGTTCGGGGACCGGTTCCGCGTCGCAGTCCGGACGGATGCTGATCCGCGCTTCAGCTTGCGGCTGTCGGGCCACTTGTAGGCTCCCGGCCGATGGAACCCCTCGTGATCCTCGTCATCGCCGCCGTGCTCGTCGTCGTGGTCGGCGCGGTGCTCATCTCGCGTCGGAGTCGGGGCGAGTCGCTCGAACCGCCTCCGTCGGACCCGTCGGTCGGCACCCTCCTCGACGAGCGGGCCCGTGCGCCCCACGAGGTGGTGGAGCCCGACGACCGCGGCACGCTGAGCGAACCCGAGGTCGAGGTCGTCGAGCCGCGAGGCGCGATGTTCGGCGGAACCGTCGAGATCACCGGCCCGGAGCTGACCGCGGAGGAGGAGGCCGAGAACATCGCCGCCGCGGAGGCGGCGGAGGCGGAGTGGGAGGCGATCCAGTCGGCGGGCGTCGAGGAGCTGGTCCGCCCCTCGTTCCGAGAGCGACTCGCCCGGGCCCGCTCCACCTTCTCGGGCTACATGGGCTCGATCCTCTCCAGGTCGTCGATCGACGCCGAGACCTGGGACGACCTCGAAGAGGCGTTGATCCGCGCCGACGTCGGCATCGGGCCCAGCCAGGAGTTGCTCGACTCGGTGCGCGCGACCGTCAAGGAGCAGGGGCTCACGACCCCCGAGCAGCTGATCGACGCGGTGAAGGCCGAGATGAAGGCGCGGCTGTCGGGTCCTGTCGATCTGGCGTTCGCCGAGCGCAACCCGACGGTGTGGCTCTTCGTCGGCGTCAACGGCGTCGGCAAGACGACGACCATCGGGAAGCTCGGCCGGCGCCTCGCGGATGAGGACCGCCGGGTCGTCATGGCCGCGGGCGACACGTTCCGCGCTGCTGCTGCGGAGCAGCTCACCACATGGGCACAGCGCTGCGGCGCCGACATCGTGCGCGGCGCCGAGGGCGGTGACCCGAGCTCGATCATCTTCGACGCGATCGCTTCCGCCTCGGCGAAGGGCGCCGACGTGGTGCTGGCGGACACCGCCGGACGCCTGCACACCAAGTCGAACCTGATGGAGGAGCTCGCGAAGGTGCGTCGCGTCGCCGACAAGGGCGACGGCACCGTGACCGAGGTGCTCCTGGTGCTCGACGCGACGACCGGCCAGAACGGCTTGCAGCAGGCCCGGCAGTTCACCGATGCGACCGACGTCACGGGTGTGGTGCTGACCAAGCTCGACGGCTCGGCCAAGGGGGGGATCGTGTTCGCGATCCGCTCCGAGCTCGGGATCCCGGTCAAGCTCGTCGGACTGGGGGAGACCGCTGCCGACCTCGTCGACTTCGACGCCGAGGAGTTCGTGGACGCCCTGTTCGCCGTCGACTGACGGCGGCCGACGCGTTCGCCGGGGGCTACGGGTTCACCGCGAGGAGCGCCGGGAGGTCGGCGACGGTGTCGAGCACGTGGTGCGCTCCGGCGGCCTCGAGGGTCGGGCGATCGTGCGCCCCGCTGAGCACGCCGGTCACCACGCCGGCACCGGCCGCCAGCCCGGCGAGGACGTCGAAGGCCGTGTCGCCCACGGTGGCCAGCGCCCGGACGTCGGTCCCGCCGAGGCGCAGCAACGCCGACAGGTTGAGGTCCGGGTACGGCCGACCGCGACCGACATCGGCAGGAGAGAGCGCCAGGTCCACCAGCTCGTGCCATCCGAGCGCGTCGAGGATCGCGTCCCTCGTCCGCGGCGAGAACCCGGTCGTGAGCGCCACCTTCACCCCGGCGGAGCGCAGCGACGAGATCGTCGCCGCCGCACCCGGCAGAGGTTCGCAGCGACCCTGGCCGACGAGGTCGCCGTAGGCGTCCTCGAACGCCGCGTTCGCGGATCGGGCGACCTCCTCGTCGCCGTCGAACAGCGCTCGGAACACGGTCAGCTTCGACTCGCCCATGGTGTCCACGAC
>JAFDWA010000146.1 GCA_018268735.1 Actinomycetota bacterium
GGTCGTTGCACTCCTCGCAGACCGACTCGGGAAGGATCCCCGCCTTCATCAGGAGGGCGAACACCTTGCAGCCGAGGCAGAACCCGAACGCCGCCTCCAGGAACGCCGCGCCGGCGAGCATGGCGATGACGACGCGTGCGGCGGTGGTCGACCCCGCGAGCCACAGGAGCGAGGCCGACACGGTGAACGCCACACCGATGGCCTGGGCGAAGCGCTTGGGTGGCCCCGGCAGCAGCTTCTCGTGGTGAGCCAGCCGCGGCGCGACGACCTGGGTGGCGAGTCGGCCGAGGGGGCTGAGCGTCGGCCCGGTCAGCACGCGGGCGACGAACCCGTAGGTGAGCGGGATGAGCAGCCATCCCCAGCCGGTGACGACGAACGCGACGGCCATCGCCACGACGCCGGTCGCCACTGCTCTTGCGGCGACGTCGTTCACCGGGTTGGGGAACGAGAAGATCGTGCGGTGCGCCTGCGTCGTGGTCCTGGCGGTCCTGCTCACGCAGCGAACGTATCCCGAGAAAGTCGATCAGACAAGTCGGAATTAGCAGGTGCGGGGTGCTCGTCAGGTGCGGGCGTTCTTGAGCGCCTTGGTGGCCCGGGCCCGGTCTCCCGCGTCGAGGCGCACCTTGCGCAGTCGGATCGCCCCAGGGGTGACCTCGACGCACTCGTCCTCGGCCACGAACTCGAGCGCCTGCTCGAGCGACAGCACCCGCGGCGGCGTGAGCCGTTCTGTGTTGTCGGACCCGGCGGCGCGCATGTTCGTCTGCTTCTTCTCGCGGCAGATGTTCACGTCCATGTCCTCACCGCGTGAGTTCTCGCCGACGACCATCCCCTCGTACACGTCGTCGCCGGGAGCGACGAAGAGGGTTGCGCGCTCCTGGATGGCGATGATCGCATAGGCGGTCACCGGACCCCTCCGATCGGCCACCACCGAGCCACGGTCACGCGAGCGGATCTCGCCGAACCACGGCGCCCAGCCGTCGAAGACCTGGTGGAGCATGCCCGTGCCGCGGGTCTCGGTGAGGAACTCGGTCCGGAACCCGAGCAGCCCCCGCGCCGGCACGCGCTGCTCCATGCGAACCCAGCCGGTGCCGTGGTTGACGATGTCGGTCATCTGGCCCTTGCGGGTCGCGAGGAGCTGGGTGACCGCGCCGAGGAACTCCTCGGGCACGTCCACGGTCACGGCCTCGACCGGCTCGTGCAGCGTGCCGTCGATCTCCCGCGTGACGACCTGCGGCTTGCCGACGGTGAGCTCGAAGCCTTCGCGCCGCATCGTCTCGACGAGCACCGCCAGCTGGAGCTCGCCACGTGCGTGGACCTCCCAGGCGTCGGGTCGCTCGGTCGGCAGCACACGCAGGCTGACGTTGCCGACCAGCTCGGCGTCGAGGCGCCCCTTGAGCAGGCGGGCGGTCATCTTGTCGCCGTCGAGGCCGGCCATGGGCGACGTGTTGACACCGATGGTCATGGCGAGGCTGGGCTCGTCGACGGTGATGACCGGCAGCGGTCGGGGGTCGTCCGGATCGGCGAGCGTCTCGCCGATCGTGACGTCCTCGAGCCCTGCGACCGAGATGATCTCGCCCGGACCTGCCGAGTCGGCCTCGACCCGCTCGTTGTTCTCTGTGACGTACAGGACCGCCACCTTGGCCCGCTCGACCGAGCCGTCGGCCCGGCACCATGCGACCTGCTGACCCTTGCGGATGGTGCCGTTGACGATGCGACACATGGCGAGCCGACCCACGAACTGGCTGGCGTCGAGGTTCGTCACCCACGCCTGCAACGGCGCCTCGGGATCGTGCGTCGGCGCCGGGAGGTGGTCGACGAGCAACTCGAACAACGGGGTCAGATCCGCAGCGAGGTCATCGGCGGTGGCCGGCTCGTCGGTCGATGCGCGGCCGGCCCGGGCGTTGCAGTAGACGATCGGGAAGTCGAGCTGGTGCACGTCCGCGTCGAGATCCAAGAAGAGCTCCTCGACCTCGCTGACGACCTCGTCGATGCGGGCATCGGCGCGGTCGACCTTGTTGACCGCGAGGATCACCGGGAGGTCGAGCGCCAGGGCCTTGCGCAGGACGAAGCGGGTCTGGGGCAGCGGCCCCTCCGACGCGTCGACGAGCAGGACGACGCCGTCGACCATCGTGAGCGCCCGCTCGACCTCGCCGCCGAAGTCGGCGTGGCCGGGAGTGTCGACGATGTTGATCTTGACCTCCTCGCGGCCCTCGCCGGTCCAGCGCACAGCGGTGTTCTTCGCGAGGATCGTGATGCCCTTCTCCCGTTCGAGGTCCATGGAGTCCATGACGCGCTCGACGGTTGCGGCCCCCTCGCGGAAGGCACCGGACTGCTGCAGCATGGCGTCGACGAGGGTGGTCTTGCCGTGGTCGACGTGGGCGATGATGGCGACGTTGCGGATGCCCGGCACGGGCACTGGGGGAGACGAGGTCATGGCACTTCCGGTTTCGGGGGGCTCACCAGTCTGGCCGAAACGACCGGTCGGCCCGAATCGGGTGCCGGAGCACGAGGCGTGCCGGAGCACGACCAGCGCGCAGAAGCCGCGTGACTACCTGCCGAGCAGGACGATGATCGTGCTCCAGATGGCGAACATCGCAGCGGTCGAGGCGATCAGCTGGACGAACTGACGGTGCAACCCCTGAGCGAGCGCCGTGTCCACGTGCATGGTCATGCGTTCTCCGAGCTGACAGATGTCCGAGCGCACCTGGGAGAACTCCGACGCCATCGTCGTCCGGAGCTGTGCGGTGTCGGCCTGCGTCGTCGTTCGGAGCTGTGCGGTGTCGGCCTGCGTCGTCGTCCGGAGCAGTGCGATGTCGCCTCTCAGCTCCGCGATGTCGGCCCGCGTGGCACCGAGGAGCTGGGCGACGTCACCTCTGACCTCGGCGAGGTCAGCCTGGGTGGCGGCGTGGAGGTGATCGAGGTCCACCTTTGTGGCGACGTCGGACCAGCCGACGGGTGGGAGGTGCTCCATGAGGGTGTTCGCGTCGTCGGCGCCCAACGTCTGCTCCAGCCTCTTGAAGAGCCGGTACCTGGACTCCTCGGTGATCGTCATGTGGGTTCCCCCGTCGTCGTGGTGGAACTTCTGGGGGAAGCCCGGCCGGAGCCGCGCACGCAGTGTACCAACGCCGATTCGACCCACCGGGCGAAGCGGCCCGAGCACAGGAGCCGTCCTGGGAGCATGGGATGGTCGGAGCCGGTCCCGAGCTGCGTCGCGACGTGGCGTGATCGGCTCCCGCATCGCCCGCCAGGATGCGCTGGAAGCGGTGCTCGACACATGCGACGGGTCGTTGAGCCGTGGGGGTCGCCGGTCAGGCCGTCACATGGCGGATGCCACTGCCTGTCGCCCGGTCGGGCCCACGAGGTGCAGCACCCCTCCGATCGATCGGGCGAAGGCGCGCTCTTCGGGCGACATCCGTCCGATCTGCTCGGCGGTGTCGGCAGCCCAGAGCGTCGCGACATCGGTCGCCCGCCCGATGTCGAGCTCGATGGCTCCACCGTCGCGGGTCTCGAAGGCGAGCGCGTCACCTGTCACCTCGAGCGTGTCACGGCGGATCGTGCACCAGAGCCACGCGATCTCCTCAGCGTCGTCGCCGATCACCTCACGGACCTCGTCGCGACCCGCAGGATGCTCCACGGGGAAGTACTCCGTGCCGTACGCGGAGTGGAACAGGCCGGCGTCGCACAGGGCCTGGCGCTCACCCCAGCGGGCGAGGAGTCGGCGTGTGCCGAGCAGGTGCGACATGAACGGGACGTGCGAGTCGTGTTGGAGCTCGGCGAACCCGAGGCGTCGCAGGAGCGCCAGCTGCGCGTGGGTCGGGGGTCCGGCATCGCCATCCACCACCTTCACGAGCGTATGGCTCCCGGTCGCTCGGTGCGCCGTCGAGGGGTTCGGCAGATCCCGGGTCAACGCCGGTCGAGCCGTCGACGGATCGTCTCGCGGCGGCGACGCAACTCGGAGTACGTCACGTGCTCCGTCGAGTCGTCGACGATGCCGAAGCTCGCACGGATGGCGGCCTCGTCGACGGCGAACCCGTCGGCCGAGACGCCCAGCTCGGCGGCGAACCGGTCGCCGTGGTCGGTCGCCAGCCCGGTCGACAGGGAGGCGATCTCGGCGACGAGGTCGAGATCGGGAGCGAGCATCGCGATCGCCCCGTCGAGGAACACGAGGTTCTTCACGTACAGCATGAGGATCTTCGGCAGGCGCGCCCCCATGCCCATCAGCGCCTTGATGATCCGCTGGATCTCACCGACGAGCTGCTCCTGGTCGAGGGTGGTCGGATCGACCGGTGCCTGGTCGAGCCCGAGCTCGCGGATGACCTCGTCGATGTCGGTGTCGGCGGGCAGCGCGCCGAGGTCCCGGAACGCCTCCACCTGGCCGGGGATGTCGCCCATCGCGCCGTAGAGCATCATCCGCAGGAACGCGGATCGCTGCAGCGGGGTCATCCGTGCGGTGATGCCGAAGTCCATCAGCGCGATGCGCCCGTCGGGCGTCACGAAGAGGTTGCCGGCGTGCAGGTCGCCGTGGAAGATGCCGTGCACGATGCAGCCCTCGGTGAACCCCTTCATCCCGATGCGGATGATCTCGTGGGTGTCGATGCCGGCTGCGTGCATCGACTCGAGGTCCTCGAAGCCGAACCCGTGGAGGCGCTCCATCACGAGCACCCGTCGGGTGACGAGCGACGGGTGCGGACGGGCGATCACCCAGCCGCGCTGGCCGAGCTGGGCGAACACCTCTGCGACGTCGAGCATGTTCTCCGCCTCGAGGCGGAAGTCGAGCTCCTCGAGGATCGTCTCGGCGAACAGCTCGACGAGTGCAGGCGGGTTCGCGAGCGCAGCGACGGGGATGCGACCGACCAGGAACGGCGCGAGCCACGACATCACCTTGAGGTCGGACTGGACCTGTTGGCGGATCGTCGGACGTTGCACCTTGACCACGACGTCCTCGCCGGTCACGAGGGTGGCGACGTGCACCTGGGCGATCGAGGCCGCCGCGAGCGGCGTCGGCTCGAACGAGGAGAAGACCTCCTCCAGAGGGCGTCCGAGGTCCTCCTCGACGACGCGGCGGACCACGTCGAACTGCTCTGCGGGCACCTGGTCGCGGCACTTGCGGAACTCGGCGACGAGCTCCGACGGGAAGAGCCCTTCGCCGCTCGAGATGATCTGTCCCAGCTTGATGTAGGTCGGGCCGAGGTGCTCAGCGGCGACCCGCAACCTTCGGGAGAGCCCGGCTCGGGAGGGTGCGGCGCCACGGCGACGCTCGACCACGGCCCATCCGCCCACTGCTGCACCAAGTCGTGTCGCAACC
>JAFDWA010000147.1 GCA_018268735.1 Actinomycetota bacterium
ACGCGTCGACGGGCTGCCACCGCTGGAGGACGTCGGCGTCGTCGTCGTCGACGACGTCTCGCCCTACGAGCACCGCAAGCTCTGGCTGCTCAACGGCCCGCACTCCGCGCTCGCGTACGCCGGACTGCTCACCGGCTGCGCCCGCATCGCCGAGGCGGCAGCGCACCCCGTCGCCGGACCGTTCGCCGGACGGATCGCCGACGCGGCGCTCGAGGTGATCGCCGCGTCAGGCGCTGCCGCTGCCCGGGACTTCGCCGCGACGTCGCTTCGACGCTTCGCCAACCCGTCGCTCGGCCACACGTGCGCACAGGTCGGCGCCGACGGGTCCCAGAAGCTCCGCCAGCGGATCCTGCCGGTCGTCGCGCAGCGGGTGCAGCGTGGTCTCGACGTGACCGACCACGCCACGCTCGTCGCCTGCTGGCTGGCGTGCGCGTCGGGCATGGAGGTGCAGGGCAGCACGCTTGCCAACACCGTCGACCCGATCGGACCGGTCCTCGTCGCAGCGCTGCGCTCGGGTGGGATCGAGGCCCTCGTCGCTGCAGGTCTCTCCGAGGTCACCCCGACGGCGTTCCCGGCACAGGTCCTCGACGCGCTCCGTACGCTTCAGCAGACGGGGCCGGACGTCCTGGAGGTCCACCGGTGACCCAGACGCTCGGCGGCGCGGAGGGCGTCCTCGACGACGGCGAGCTCACGACGTTCCTCGAGGAGCAGCTCGCCGGGATCGACCTCGACGGCCGATCCCTGTGCGTGGTGATCCCCGACGCGACCCGACGCTGTCCCCTGCGTCTGCTGCTCCCCGCTCTGGAACACGCCGTCGACCGGAGGGTCAGCCACTGCACCGTCGTGGTCGCCCTCGGCACGCATGCACCCATGTCCGACGCGGCGATTACCGACATGGTCGGACCGACCAGGATGGCCGTCGTCAACCACGAATGGTGGGACGAGTCTGCCTTCACCCACCTCGGCACGTTGACCGCATCCCGTGTGGCGGAGCTCTCTGCTGGGCACCTCCGAGAGGACGTCGCGATCCGCGTCAACCGGCTCGTCACCGACGCGGATGTGACCCTCATCGTCGGACCCGTGCTCCCCCACGAGGTCGTCGGGTTCTCCGGCGGTCACAAGTACCTGTTCCCCGGCCTGTCGGGCAAGGAGCTCATCGACCTCACCCACTGGCTCGGTGCGCTCATCACGAGCCGCGAGATCATCGGCACGCCGGGGGTGACGCCGGTGCGGGCGATCATCGAGGCAGCCGCAGCGCTGGTCCCCGGCGAGCGCCACGCGCTGTGCCTCGTCAACGACGAGCACACCGACGCGATCCACTTCGCAGCATTCGGCGACCCGTTCGCCGCGTGGAACGAGGCAGCGGCGGTCGCCGCGGCGACCCACGTGGTGCACCTCGACCGCCCGGTGCGCCGGGTGCTGTCGATGGTCGCTGCGCGCTACGACGACCTGTGGACCGGGGCGAAGGGCTTCTACAAGGTCGAGCCGGTCGTCGCCGACGGCGGCGAGGTCGTGCTGTACGCGCCCCACATCACCGAGATCGCCGCAACGCACCCGGGGCTCCTCGACGTCGGCTACCACTGCCGCGACTTCTTCCTCGCTCACTGGGACCGGTACCGGGACCACCCGTGGGGCGAGCTCGCCCACTCGACGCACCTCTACGGCGCAGGGACGTGGGATGCGTCGACCGGCGCCGAGCACCAGCGGGTCACCGTGACGCTCGCGACCGGCATCCCCCGTGAGGTGGTCGAGTCGGTGAACCTGTCCTACCTGGACCCGGCCGACGTCGACGCCGCCGCGTTCGACGCCGACCCCGACGCTCTCGTCGTCCACGACGCCGGCGAGGTCCTGTACCGGCTGCGGTAGTCCGCCGAGCGCGTGAGGTGGAGGATCCACGTGGACTACAAGCGGCTCAGCACCAGTGCACCGGATTGCCCGACTTCACCGACGCGGCCATCAACACTCGGATCGAGTCCGTCACAAGTCCGAGCTCGGACAGGCCCGCGATCTGACGCTCGACGCGCAGCCGTGTGGCTACCTCGACGACGTACCGCTCGGAAGCGACGTCGTAGTCGAAGGCTCCGAGCGGCTCGCCGACAACGACAGACTGGCCATCAGGCGATGTCAGCACGCACGTGCCGTCCTCGCGGTCGACGACCTGCTGGACCTCGACGCTGCGGAGCATCACACCTTCGTCGTCTCCTCTCACGGTGAGGAACCCATCGGCGTCGATCGAGATCTCTTGGTCGGCCCTGCCATCGTGGACGAACACACCGTCGTAGGCATCGATGCGCTCCGCAACGATCCGACCCGTGTCGGCGTCGACGAGCCTCAGCCCGGTCGAACTCGAGCAGGTCTTCGATCGGCAATCGGTCGTCGAGGTTCACGATTCCCTCGTCGGGGTCGAGCCTTGCCGGCGTGGGTGGAGCCGGCGTGGGTGGAGCCGGCGTGAGCCCGTCGATGAAGCATCGGAAGTGCACGAACCCGTCACGTCCCACACGGCGAGCATGGCAGAGGCGAGCGCCGAGCACAGCCGACGATGCAGGGCCCCACGTCGTGATGGTCCCGGCCCCGCTCGCCAAAAGCAGCGTCACCGCCAGGGTCGCAGCGCAGATCGCGCATCCCGGATGGTGGGTGAGCGGTACGTTCTGTTCGCATGCGGCGGGGCACGGCTCGACCATGAGGCCTCATGCGGTCACGCGAGGCAGGATCCTCGCCCTGGTGGCCGTCGTGCTCGTGGCCGGTTCCGCCTGCTCGGACACAGGCACATCCAACGCCTCCGGCAAGCACGGCGTGTCGAAGGGAGCTCGGGCAGGCTCGACGATCGAGTTGCTTCCGTTGTCCACCTCGCCGGACCGTCGGATCGTCGACAGCGCCGGCCGCGACATCCTGCTGAGAGGCGTCAACGTCAACTCGCTCGCCGAGTACTGGCAGGGTGTGCCGGAACTGCGTCCGAACCTACCTGTGACCGGATCGGACTGGGACTCGATGGCAGCGCACGGGTTCTCCGTCGTCCGTCTGCTGCTGAGCTGGTCCCGGGTCGAACCCCAGCGCGACAGGATCGACCGGCGCTACCTCGACCTCGTCGACGGGCAGGTGCGCGCCGCAGCAGCGCGGGGCATCTACACGGTGTTGGACTTCCATCAGGACGCTTACACCGCGTCGATCCACACCGAGGACCCGGCGTCATGCCCGGCCGCCACCACGCCTGCGAAGGGCTGGGACGGTGCTCCTGCCTGGGCGACCATCACCGACGGCCTCTCGACATGCCTCCCGAACGGCGAGCGCAACAGCTCCCCGGCAGTGGTGAGCGCCTGGAACCGCTTCTACGACGACACCGACGGCATCCGCTCCCAGTTCACCAAGGCCTGGGCCGCCGTCGCTGCGCGCTTCTCGGGACGCCCCGAGATCGCCGGGTTCGACCTGTTGAACGAACCCGAGACCTCGCGGCCCGCCGCCGAGCTCACGCCGATCTACGACGAGTTGCTCGCACAGACGATCGCAGCGATCCGTGCCGCAGAACACGGCGCAGCGTTCGAGCACCTCATCTTCGTCGAGCCGACCATGCCATCCGCCAACCCGTCGATGGGTCTCGTCGTTCCCAACCCCGCAGCCGCTGGGGCGTCTGTGCACGACGTCGTGGCGTCAGCGCACAACTACGCGGAGTCGATCACCGGCGCGCTCGACCTCCGGATCGAGACGATGAACGACCTCATCGAGACCCTGACCTCCGGCCTCGGCGTCGCGAGCTGGACCGGCGAGTACGGCTGGTGGAGTGCCTCCGAGGACAACCTCGCGAAGGCGCGACGATTCGCCGCCGACGAGGACCGCCGGCGTTGGGGTGGCGCGTGGTGGCAGTGGCGCCAGTCCTGCGGCGATCCGCACGCGTTGTCCTGGAACGGCCGCACATGGGTGCCACCCGACGGCGACTCGGTGCATCTCAACATCCTGAGCTGCCCCGACAACCGGGACCTCGGTCCGAACCGCGACTTCCTGGAGATCGTCGGACGCGGCTACGCGCGTGCGGCACCGGGCCGCCTGACCCAACTGCTCAGCGACCCCATGACCGGTGAGCTGTCGATCGCAGCGACCGCCGACCGTCCGGGCGGTGAGCTGGTCGTCTGGACTCCGACCCCCGCGGGACCTGCCCATCGGGTCTCCGTCGAAGGACTCGTCGACGTCACGGAACGGACCGTCGGCAAGGGGCGCATCATCACCGCGAGGGTCGACGCCGACGGCGAGTACCGCCTCCACATCGGCGCCTGACGCCACCTCCGGACCGCGCAACGCAATCGGATCCGAACCCCAGGAGTCGGATCGACACCTCGGGCAGGATGGCCGAGGTCACCGCGAGCTTCCTGGGTAAGGTCCGGCGTCTGGTGGCGTGGTTCGGCCCGAGGAGGGCATCGAGATGAGACCGCTTCGATACTCGATCAACGTCACGCTCGACGGTTGCTGCCATCACGAGGCAGGCCTCCCGCCGGACGCTGAATCGATGCGCTACTGGACCGCTGAGATGGAACGGGTCGACGCCCTGCTCTTCGGTCGAGTGACCTACGAGATGATGGAGTCGGCGTGGCGCAAACCGGCGACCGGCACGTGGCCGGACTGGATGGACGAGTCCGAGGTCCCGTTCGCCGAGGCCATCGACCGGGCCGAGAAGCACGTCGTTTCGAGCACGCTGCGCGAGGTCGATTGGAATGCCGAGCTGGTGCGCGGCGACCTGGGACACGCCGTGCAGGAGCTCAAGGACGCTCCCGGCGAAGGCCTGTGGGTCGGCGGCGTGACCCTCCCGCTCGCCTTGGCCGATCTGGGGCTCATCGACGAGTACGAGTTCCTCGTGCACCCGGTCCTCGCCCGTCACGGACCGACGTTGCTGGCAGGACTGCGCGAGCACATCGAGCTCGATCTCGTCGATCGCCGCGAGCTCCGGTCCGGAGCGGTCGCGTTGCGGTTCCGACCGAAGCTCGCTCCGGCCTGACGAGGTCTGGGGTGGCTGCCCGATCCTCCCTGACGAGGTCTGGGGTGGCTGCCCGATCCTCCGCAGTCACACCCCGGGGCGCTCCCAGATGACCCCGTCGAAGCGCGAGAAGTCGTTGTCGTAGGAGACGACAGTGCACCTGTGCTCAATTGCCAGCGCTGCAAGATGTGCGTCGTTGACCAGGTTGCCCCCCGCACCGACCTGACCGAGCAGACGTCGCATGATCGCCGGGTGATCCGGAGTCGGCTCAACGATCACCGCAGGGGAAGCCGCCGTCCACGCCTCGACGCGGGCACAGGCTTCCTCGGT
>JAFDWA010000148.1 GCA_018268735.1 Actinomycetota bacterium
GAGCCTCCGCGTCGGCTCATCGCTGCAGACGACGCGGCCCGGCCGATGTATGTGACCGAACCCGGCTCCCATGTGCGCAAGGACGGCGGACGGCTGGAGGTCACCAAGCACCGGGAGTCGATCGCCAGCACCCGGCTCATCGACGTGTCGCAGTTGTGCATCTACGGCAACGTCCAGGTGTCGACGCAACTGATCCGGGAGCTGATGGCGCGGGAGATCCCAGTGATGTGGTTCAGCGGTGCTGGGTGGTTCCAGGGGATCACGGAGGGTCTTCCCGGCAAGAACGTCGAGCTGCGTCGGCGGCAATACCGCGTGGCCGATGCCGGCTCGCTGGAGATCGCCCGCTCGATGATCGAGGGGAAGATCCGCAACAGCAGAACGATCCTCCGACGCAACACCCGGGATCGGGATCGCGACGTGCTCGAGTCTCTCCGACGGCTGGCATCCAAGGCATCCAAGGCGGCCGACGTCGCACAACTGCTCGGCTACGAAGGCACCGCAGCACGCCTCTACTTCGGTCAGTTCCCGACCATGCTGCGCGGTCCCGAGTCGCTTCCAGGCGGTGTCTTCAACATGGCGGGACGAAACCGCCGACCGCCGACCGACCCCATCAACTGCTTGCTGTCGTACTGCTACTCGTTGCTCGTGAAGGATTGCGTCGCGACCCTCCGGTCGTTGGGATTCGACCCGTACCTCGGCTTCCTCCACCGTCCTCGGTTCGGTCGGCCTGCGCTCGCGCTTGATCTCGCCGAGGAGCTTCGTCCGGTGATAGCAGAATCCGTCGTGCTCACCGTCGTGAACAACGGAGAGGTCAGGCCGTCGCACTTCGTCGTCAAGGCTGGCGGTGTCTCGCTCACACTTGACGGGCGACGGGCGGTGCTCGCTGCCCACGAGCGACGAATGGAGACCGAGATCGCC
This sequence comes from Actinomycetota bacterium, assembly GCA_018268735.1. Lineage (GTDB taxonomy): Bacteria > Actinomycetota > Acidimicrobiia > Acidimicrobiales > Microtrichaceae > Dermatobacter. The sequence goes on from JAFDWA010000148.1 coordinate 919, forward strand.
CATCCGATTTTCGAGTACAAGGCGACCTGGCGGCGCATCATCGAGGTTCAGGCCCGACTCCTGGCAGCGCTGCTCATGGGGGAGATCGACTCGTATCCTCCGATGATCGTGCGGTGACCCATGAAGCGCGACCGACACCTTGTGAGCTACGACATCCGTGACCCGAAGCGGCTTCGCCTTGTTGCCAAGACACTCCATGCGTTCGGCACGAGGATGCAGTACTCGGTGTTCGTCTGCGACCTCTCGTTCCAAGAACTCATAGACATGAAGGAGGAGCTCCGTTCGATCCTGTGTCCAGAGGACTCGGTCATGATCGTCCCACTCGGACCCGGATACGACTCCTCGTGCTTCGACTTCATGGGAGCGCGTCGTGACCTTCCGAGCGATGGTCCGGTCATCGTCTGAGAGGCTGATACCTGCGAGTGCTGAGGTGGATCGTCGTTTCCCGGGCAGCGCTCGAATCGCTGACGTAGCTTGCGATTGCGGCTACTTGACAACCGAAATCGCGCTTGGGTCGTGTACGCGTCAGCTCCACCGCTCGAACTGAGCGCCGGGTGACCTTCTGTGACAAGCTGCGTCACGCCAGCTCCATCCCCGGCCCTCGGGCCGGGGCTCCATTGCGGCTCACCGGCTGCAAGGTGACGTCGTGGGAACTGGCCTGCCATCCCCGGCCCTCGGGCCGGGGCTCCATTGCGGCCAGAACTGCTCCTCGCTTCAGTCGGTCCCGGCGTTGCCATCCCCGGCCCTCGGGCCGGGGCTCCATTGCGGCACCCGACGCGACAGCCAGGCCGCCGAGGGCGGTGTAACCATCCCCGGCCCTCGGGCCGGGGCTCCATTGCGGCGTGATCTCCATCAGCCGTCGCGTCAACGCAGCCAGGCCATCCCCGGCCCTCGGGCCGGGGCTCCATTGCGGCGGGCTGGCGATCTTCATCGGCACGCCACCTCGACCGGATGCCATCCCCGGCCCTCGGGCCGGGGCTCCATTGCGGCCGGGCAGCGCCTCGGCCAGCATCCGCTCGGCGGCACGCCATCCCCGGCCCTCGGGCCGGGGCTCCATTGCGGCGACACAGCGGAGCCGGAGTGATCGGTGCGGTCCCCGACCCATCCCCGGCCCTCGGGCCGGGGCTCCATTGCGGCCGCTGCAGTCGCAGGATCGATTCCGCCGGTGTCCGCGCCATCCCCGGCCCTCGGGCCGGGGCTCCATTGCGGCGCCATGAGCGGGCTCGTCAACCAGCCGGTGATCGCCGCCATCCCCGGCCCTCGGGCCGGGGCTCCATTGCGGCGACGGCTTCACCGACGAGCAGCTCGCCAAGTTCCTGATCCATCCCCGGCCCTCGGGCCGGGGCTCCATTGCGGCCCGGCACGGTCTTGAACTTGCGGAGCTCGCGGGGGCCATCCCCGGCCCTCGGGCCGGGGCTCCATTGCGGCGACCGTTCCGGGAACGTTCCAGCAACGTTGCTGGAACCATCCCCGGCCCTCGGGCCGGGGCTCCATTGCGGCGGATGAGCGTCTCGATCCCCTTCTTTCTGTCAAGGGCCAGTGAGTTGTGCCCGGGGGCGGACAGTGGTTCTGCCCGGTGATGGCCAGCAGAACTGCCCGGTGGTGGCCGGGTGTTCTGCCCGGGGGTTCAGTTGGTCAGGGGCGTGACTCCTTTGCCGGTGGTGGCTTGGGTGAGGCGGATGCTGTCGCCGGTGGTGAGCACGATGTGGGCGTGGTGCAGGAGCCGGTCGACGGTCGCGTTGGCGATGGTCTTGGGCATGAGTTCGTCGAAGCCAGCGGGGTGCAGGTTCGATGACAGGGCGATGGAGCGTTTCTCATACGCGGCGTCGACGACGCGGTAGAGCGCTTCTGCGGTCTCGGCGGTGACGGGGAGTAGGCCGATGTCGTCGATGATGATCACGTCTGCGCGCATGATCTTGCGGATTGCGCGGCTGGTGGTGTCGTCGGCTCGGTGTCGTCCGATGAGGACGCCGAGGGCTTCGAGGCTGAACCATGAGACGTGGGCGCCGGCGTCGATGGCTTGGTGGCCGAGCGCTTCGAGGAAGTGGCTCTTGCCGGTGCCCGACGGTCCGCACACGACGATGTTCTCGTGACGGTCGATCCACTCGAGGGTGCGTAACGCCCGCTGGGTGGGTTCGGGGATGGAGGAGACGGTGTCGTCCCAGCCGTCGAAGGTCTTGCCGGTGGGGAACCCGGCGGCCTTGCGTCTCGCGTTGATCGAGGATGCTTGGCGTCCGGCGAGTTCCTCGGTCAACAAGGCTCGGATGGCCTCCGCGGGGTCCCAGCGTTGCGCTTTCGCGGTCGCGAGCAACTCTGGGGCTGCGGCGCGCATGTGCGGGAGCCTGAGTTGGCGCAACAGGTCGACGACATCATCCGCGGGGTTCGAGATCGCGTTCATCTGCCGAACCCTTCCCAGGCGGAGGTGCCGGTCTGCAACGAGTGCACGTCACCCGCAGAGCGTCGTTGTCCGGGTGGGTTCGCAGCGAGGATCGACGCGAGGTCTCCGTCGGCGAACCGGCCGAAAGACGCCGCGTGTCCGAGCGCCCAGTCGACACGTTCGGTGCCGTGCAGCGCGGCGAGCTCGACCGCGTCAGCCATCTTCACCTTCACCCTCGACGTGCCCGCCGAGGCGGCTTCGACCAACCAGAGCCGGGCGCCGTCACCGAGCGCCAAGAACGCCTCCTCAGCTCGGTTCGATGGCTTTGGAACCCGGCCGGGACCGTCGGGTCGGGCCGGGTAGTGAGCGTTGTCGATCACCGGGTTGCCCGGTGTCGAGCGGCGATGCCGGGCAACCTCGACCGGGCCCGCTGGGCCGCAGTGCACGGCGACGATCTCGTCGCCATCCACGCGAACCCAGACGGTTTCATCCGCGAGCGTGTGGGGGACCGAGTAGGTGACACCGCCGTAGCTGAACGTTGCGGACCACCCAACCCGGCGGGTCTCACCGAACACCGTCGTGTAGGGCCGCTCCGGAAGCCGATGCAACCGGACCTGTTCCTCGACGAGCATCACCGCCGGTGCCCGCCGGGTCACTCGATGCTCGCGGTTGTTGACCTCGACCATGAACGCGTCGCACGCCTCGACCAACTCGCCCCACGACTCGTAGTCGCCCCGAAGGTTCGCATCGGTGGGCACCAGATCGGCTTTCGCGACCCGCACGGTTGCTTCGACCCCGCCCTTCGACTCGGGATCAGCTGGCACGCACGTCTCGACGGTGACGCCGTAGTGGCCGCCGAACGCAACCATCTCCGGATGACGGACCGCGATCCCCGCCACATGGCCGGTGGTGACGGTGCGTTCGTTGTCGGTCAACCAGTAGGTCGGCACACCCCCGAAGACACGCATCGACCGGTCCAGACACGAGATCGTGGTGGCCATCTTGCGGTCCCACACCGGGATCACCACCCGCAACCGCGACCACGCCAACCACGCGCAGAACAACAACGTCGCCCGACCCCCAACACTCGGGCCTGTTCCCCAGTCCCACTGCGCCCACATGCCCGGCTCCACGATCCACGGCCGATACACACGGCGACGGCCCCTGGCGTGGTTCGCCTTCACCTCCGCGACCGCACGACGAACCGTGCGCTCCGAACCGGTGAACCCCAGCCCCCGGAGCTTGTCGAACGCGACATCGGCGCGGATCTTGGCGTCGCTGCGTTCCACCCACTCCTCGATCTTCGCCAGGAACGGATCGATGATCCGTTCCCGCCGCTCGGGTCCTTCATCGACCAGTTCGCCCGCGTCGCGTTTCGCGACGTAGCGGGCAACAGTGTGATGTGAGCAACCAGCCAGCTCGCCGGCATCTCTGAACGACCCAGTCAGGTCGAACGCTTCCAGAATGTTCATGATCTCCTCGCGAGACTTCACTCGCACCTCCTGCTCGATGTGCTTCGTCAGCAACGAGCAGTCGAGTAGGAGGAGCACCCCCACCAGCGGACCAGCAGGGAAACGGACTTCAACGAGGGCAGAACAACCGGCCACGACCGGGCAGAACTGTTGACCGCCACCGGGCAGCTACATGGCCGCCACCGGGCACGATCTCATGGCCGCCGACACTTTCCAGCAGCAGCCATCCCCGGCCCTCGGGCCGGGGCTCCATTGCGGCACCTCGATGTTCACGGGGCTCGCACAGGGTGCCGCCACCATCCCCGGCCCTCGGGCCGGGGCTCCATTGCGGCACAGCGCCTTGTTGAACACGGCAACGCCGCACATGCCGCCATCCCCGGCCCTCGGGCCGGGGCTCCATTGCGGCCCTGGGCTGGTCGAGGTCTCCTCGGGGAGAGACGCCCATCCCCGGCCCTCGGGCCGGGGCTCCATTGCGGCATCGCACGCAGCTACCGGTCCGGGTCGACGCAGCTGCCATCCCC
>JAFDWA010000149.1 GCA_018268735.1 Actinomycetota bacterium
CGCGAGCGAAGCGAACGCCAGCACCTGGGACAGACCGATCGTCGCCACCGTCATGACCAGGCGGGGGGAGCGGTAGAACCGGCGGATCACCAGCACGTCGGCGAGCACACCGGTCAGGACGGCAGCAGCGAGGCCGGCGACGACGCCCAGCAGCCACGGCAGGCCGGCGAGCGTGATGAGCAGCACCGCCAACGTGGCGGGGAACGCGCCGAGGTCGCCCTGCGCGAAGTTGATGACCCGGTTCGCCCGCCAGATCAGCGCGAGGCCGACAGCTCCGAGCGCGCCGAGGAGCCCGAGGATCAACCCCGACAGCACCGCGCCCGACGGCATCGGGAACCAGATCTGCTGCACCGCCACGACGAGGACCGCCGGGCCGAGCACCCGCGACGCCGAGGCCACCCGCGGCGCCACCGCAGAGCTCGACCGGGCCGTCAACACGACCTCCCCGGCGTGGTTGCCCGCTCTCCGCTCACCGGTCCCCCGTCGATCCGACCCGCTCGACGGATCGGACGCGACCCGATCTGTCCGAGCGAGAGCTCTCGGCCCTTCTCCCGCCACGTGCCCGACCCCCCGTCGGTGACGTGACAGCCGTCACCGTAGACCGATTGCACCCGGCTCTGGGCAGATGGGCTCGGAAGCCCCGGCGGTCACGCCGGATCGAGCGTCGCGAGCCGGCCGGCGAGGTGCTGCGAACGACACGCGGATCGCTGCAGCTTGCCCGAGGAGGTCTTCGGGACTGATCCAGGCTCCACGAGGACGACCTCCTTTGGAGGGATCCCCACCGACTCGGTGACCCGACGGCTGATCTCCTTGCGGAGCTCGTCGTGACCGACCGCCTTCGTCTCCGCGACCACCACGATGCTCTGCGCGCCCTGACGGCCGTCGACGCCGAAGGCGATCACGTTCCCGGTGCGCACGCCGTCGACGTCGCCGACGACCTTCTCGATGTCCTGCGGGTAGACGTTGCGGCCACCGACGATGATCACGTCCTTGATCCGTCCGCAGATCACGAGCTCCCCACCCACCGTGTACGCGAGGTCACCGGTGTTGAGCCAGCCGTCGGTGATCAGCTCGGCCGTCGCCTCCGGCTGGTGGTAGTAGCCCGTCGTGAGCGAGTTGCCGGAGATCCTCAGCTCGCCCACCTGGCGCTCGCCGCAGCGCTCCGACGTGCTCGGATCGACGATCTCGATCTCGAGGCCCGGAACCGGCGATCCCAGCAGCGCCAACTCGGTGGAGCCCTCGGCGTCGACGTCGACGGGCACCGCACGGTGCTCCACCTCGAGCGCGACGCGGTCGACCACATCGGTCCTCAGCCCCTTGCCGGGAGCCGGGAAGCACCCGGCGATGCACACCTCGGCCATCCCGAACGCGGGGAACGCGCTCCGGGGGTCGAGCCCGAAGCGCTCGCCGGCCTCGAAGAACCGACGGAACGTGGGTGCATCGATCGGTTCGGCACCGTTGAGGAACAGCCGGACCTGCGACAGCTGCAGGTCCTCGTCGGTCCGCTTCAGCGCACGCGTCGCCAGGGCATACGAGAAGTTCGGCCCCGCCGAGGCCGTGCCACCGAAGTCCGACAGCCATCGCAACCATCGGATCGGCCTCGCGAGGAAGTCCTGCGGCGCGCCCTGGACGAGCGAGGTGTCCTTCGTCATCGGGATCGTCAGGAGACCGATCAGGCCCATGTCGTGGTAGAGCGGCAGCCAGCTCACGATGCGCTCGTCGTGGGACAGCGCTGCGGCAGTCCACGCGCCGTCGAGGTTGTGGCAGATGTTCTCGTGCGGGAGCATCACCCCCTTCGGCTCCGAGGTCGACCCAGAGGTGAACTGCAGCACGGCGAGCGCTGACGGGTCGGTGTCGGGCCGGAGGTAGTCGTCGGCGACCGGTGCGTCGTCGGCGAACAGCTCGTCGAGCCCGATGAACGGCGGGTCGCCCGGCACAGGCTCCACGAACCCGGCGAGCTGGCTGTCGATCACGACCACCTTCGAGTCGGCACGTCGGATCCGGTTGCGCGTCTGGTCGATGAACTCCTCGAGCGCACCCATCCGCATCGGCAGCGGCATGGTGACGAGCGCGGCGCCGGTCAACCAGATCGCCTGGATCGTCGTGACGAGCCGTCGGGTGGTGGGACCGAGCAGCGCGACGTGGTCACCAGGGCGGACACCACGCGCCTGCAGCCCCGCAGCGACTGCCCGAGCCTCGAGGTGCAGCTGCGCCCAGCTCATCGTCTCGTGATCGTCACCGGCGACGAAGGTGACCGCTCCGCCGCCACGATCGGCGACGGACTCGATGCGGGAGATCAGGGAGAGCTCTTCGGACGACACAGCTGGTTCGGCCCCCAGGAGGTGCAGCAGAGATTAGGCGTGGGTCACGGGACGATGTTCACGAGCTTCGGTGCACGAACGATCACCTTACGGGGCGGATGGCCGTCGAGCATCGACCGGATCCTGTCCGATCGCATCGCTGCGGCCTCGCACGTCGCGTCGTCCGCCGTGATCGGGACCTCGATCCGGTCCCGAACCTTGCCGGCCACCTGGACGACCATCGTGACCGTGTCCTCGACGAGCATGGTCGGGTCGGCCACGGGCCAGGCCTCGACGTGGACGTGACGACCCGGCCGGCCTTCGTGCTCGCCGCGACGTGCCCAGAGCTCGGCGCACACGTGCGGCGCGGCCGGAGCGAGGAGCAGCAGCAGCGTGTCCACGGCCTCGTGGAGCGTCGCAGCGTGAGGGCCGGCGTCGGACTGGACGTAGCGGTAGAGGTCGTTGACGAACGCCATCGCCCGCGCGACCGCGACGTTGTACGACCAGCGATCGAAGGCGTCGGTGACCTGTTCGACCAGGCGATGGACAGCGCGCAGGAGCGCGTCGTCCTCCGCTGTTCGCTCACCTGCTCGTCCTTCGCCGAGGAGATCCGATCCGGGGACGGCGATCCGCCAGACCCGGTGCAGGAAGCGACTGCAGCCCTCGAGGCCGACGTCCTCCCAGTCGACGTCCTCCTCGGGCGGCTTGACTGCGAGGTGAGCGAGCCGCAACGTGTCGGCCCCGAACGTGTCGATGATCTGCTCGGGGGCGACGAGGTTTCCCTTCGACTTCGACATCTTCGTCCCGTCGAGGCGGATCATCCCCTGCGTGAACAACCGGGTGAACGGCTCTCGGAGGTCCGACGGCACGATCCCCAGGTCCGACAGCGCCTTCGTGAAGAACCGGGCGTACATGAGGTGCAGCACGGCGTGCTCGGCACCGCCGATGTACTGATCGACGGGCATCCAGGAGCCGACCGCTGCCTGGGAGAACGGCGCATCCGCGCTCCACGGGTCGCAGAAGCGCAGGAAGTACCACGACGAGTCGACGAACGTGTCCATCGTGTCGGTCTCCCGGGTGGCAGGTCCGCCGCAGTCGGGGCACGTCGTGTGCAGGAAGCCCTCGTGGAACCGCAACGGCGACTGTCCGGTCGGGCGGAACTCCACGTCGTCGGGCGCCAGCACCGGCAGCTCGTCGAGCGGCACCGGGCGCGGACCGCAGCTGCTGCAGTACACGATCGGGATGGGACACCCCCAGAAGCGCTGGCGGGAGACGAGCCAGTCGCGCAGGCGGAAGTTCACCTTCCGCTCGCCCCGGCCCTCGGCCTCCAGCCATTCGATCGCTCGGTCCTTCGCCGTCGACACGTCCATGCCGTTGAGGTCCGGGCCCGGGACGGTCCTGGGATCGACGGGCGAGCTGGTGTGCACACCCGCACCGGAGTACGCCTCGCCGACCCATCCATCGGGCCGTTCGACCGTCTCGATGATCGGCAGCCCGAAGGTCGTGGCGAAGTCCCAGTCACGCTGGTCCTCGCCCGGGACCGCCATCACCGCACCGGTGCCGTAGGTCGCGAGGACGTAGTCGGCGAGGTACACCGGGACCGGTGCTCCGGTGAACGGGTTTCGAGCGTACGCGCCGGTGAAGCACCCGCGATCGGCGAGTGCGCCATCGGTGGAGAGACGATCGACCTCCGAGGTGTTGCGGACGCGATCGACGAACTCGTCCACTGCTGCGCGACGGTCCTCGGTGGTGATCACACCCACGATCGGGTGCTCCGGGGCCACGACGCAGAACGTCATCCCGTAGCTGGTGTCGGGTCGGGTCGTGAACACCCTGATGCTCGCAGCTCCGGCTCGGCCCCCCGGCACCTGTCCGTCGGCGTCGACCAAGGCCATCTCGAACTCGGCGCCCTCGGACCGGCCGATCCAGTTGCGCTGCTGGGTGACGACCCGTTCGGGCCACTGCACGAGCTCCAGGTCGTCGAGCAGCGCCTGCGCGTAGTCCGTGATCCGCAGATACCACTGCTCCAGGTCACGACGCTCGACGACATCACCGGATCTGTCGCAGCGCCCGTCGACGACCTGCTCGTTGGCGAGCACCGTCTGACATCCCGGACACCAGTTGACCGGTGCAGCCTTGCGATAGGCGAGCCCGGCGTCGAACAGCTGCAGGAAGATCCACTGGGACCAGTGGATGTAGTCGGGGCTGTGGCTCTTGACCTCCCGTCGCCAGTCGTACACACCACCGATGCGCGTGATCGAGCTCCGCAGCATCTCGATCCGCTCATCGGTGAAGGTGCGAGGGTGGATGCCGGTGTTGATGGCGGCGTTCTCCGCCGGCAGCCCGAAGCTGTCGAACCCCATCGGGGACAGGACCGCCTCGCCCTGCATTGTCCGGTACCGGGTCAGCAGGTCCCCGAAGGTGTAGTTGCGGACATGACCCATGTGCGCAGCACCCGAGGGATACGGATACATGCACAGCACGTAGCTGCGCGGACGTGGATCGTCGTTGTCGACCTCGTAGGTGCCGTGCTCACGCCAGTAGGCCTGCCAGTGCGGTTCGATCACCTGCGGCTCGTACGACGGGGGAAGCGCGCCAGTCGCAGCATCGGACATGGCCGCATCGTACCGACGCGCCAGGCGCTGCCGAGAACTGCCCCGTCGATTCACGACGTCCGGACCCGCCGACTACAGTGACCGCCTCACGGGGCCGTAGCTCAGTTGGGAGAGCGCTTCCATGGCATGGAAGAGGTCGTGGGTTCGATTCCCATCGGCTCCACCGAGCAGCGAGTGGTGCAGCCGCGCCGTCCGCATGGCGCACGGCTTGCGACATCCACCCTTGAAACGCGCCGCGATCTCCCCTAGACCGACGACAGGACTCGGAGGGGAAGCTCATGGGTGCTCGTCGTCATCGATGGACCGCGCCGTTGGCACTGGTCGCCGGCCTCACGCTCGTCGCGGCGGCCTGCACGCCGCC
>JAFDWA010000014.1 GCA_018268735.1 Actinomycetota bacterium
GGCGACCACGTGAGCGAGGGCGACACGCTCGTGGTCATGGAAGCCATGAAGATGCAGCACGCCATCGCCGCCCCAGCGGCCGGCGTCGTCGTCGAGCTGGGTGCCGAGGTCGGCAGCCAGGTCGACGCCGGCACCGTGCTCGCCGTCGTCGATGCCGACGCCGCCGAGTCGCTCGAGCCGGCCCACGAAGGAGAGACCCCGTGACCACGATGTTCGCCGAACCCGAGGAGCGCGTCGCCCTGCGCGACGCGGTCGCCAAGCTCGCTGGCACCTACGGCCGCGAGTACGTCGAACGCCAGGCCGCAGCGGGCGACAAGATGACCGACATGTGGCTCGAGATGGGCCGCAACGGCTTCCTGGGCGTGAACCTGCCCGAGGAGTACGGCGGAGGAGGCGGCGGCATGTCCGATCTGGCCGCCGTGCTCGAGGAGTGCGCCACCGCGGGCGCCCCGCTGCTGATGATGGTCGTGTCTCCGGCGATCTGCGGGTCGATCATCGTGCGCTGCGGCACCGAGGAGCAGAAGCGCCGCTGGGTGCCGGGCCTGGCCGACGGCACGCTGCTGATGGCGTTCGGCATCACCGAGGCCGACGCCGGATCGAACTCGCACCAGATCACCACGACCGCCCGCCGCGACGGCGACGAGTGGACCCTCAACGGCCAGAAGACCTTCATCTCCGGTGTCGACGAGGCGCAGTCGGTGCTGATCGTGGCGCGCACCGAGGACGAGAAGACCGGCAAGCTGCGCCCGGCGCTGTTCGTGGTGCCCACCGACGCCCCCGGGTTCAGCCGCTCCCCCATCGAGATGGGCTGGGCCGCCCCCGAGAAGCAGTTCACGCTGTTCCTCGACGACGTGCGCCTTCCTCACGACGCGCTGATCGGCGAGCAGGACGGCGACCTGTGGCAGCTGTTCGCCGGGTTGAACCCCGAGCGCATCATGGGCGCCGCCATGTCGTGCGGCATCGCCCGCTACGCGCTCGGCCGCGCCGTCGAGTACGCCAAGGAGCGCAAGGTCTGGAAGGACCAGCCGATCGGCGCGCACCAGGGCATCGCCCACCCGCTCGCCCGCATCAAGATCGAGCTGGAGCAGGCCCGGCTGCTGTGGCAGAAGGCGGCCGCGCTCTACGACGCGGGCGACGACTTCGGTGCCGGCGAGTACGCCAACATGGCCAAGTACGCGGGCGGCGAGATCGCCTGCAACGCCACCGACGTGGCCGTGCACACCCACGGCGGCAACGGGCTCACCGTCGAGTACGGCCTGGCCAACATGCTCGTCGCTGCGCGGCTCGGCCGCATCGCGCCCGTGTCGCGCGAGATGATCCTGAACTTCGTGGCCATGCACTCGCTCGGCCTGCCCAAGTCGTACTGACCCGACATGCACCGACCTCACGTCGCACCGAGGAGACCCCGATGACCGAGCTCGTGCACCACGACGTCGCCGACGGCGTGGCCACCATCACCCTCGACAGCCCGCACAACCGCAACGCGCTGAGCCGTCAGCTCGTCACCGAGCTGCTCGCCGCGCTCGAGGCCGCCCGGAGCGACGACTCGGCCGTGGTCGTGCTGCGCAGCGCGGATCGGGTCTTCTGCTCGGGAGCGGACCTGAGCGAGGCGTCCGAGGGGGCGATGGAGCAGGGCACCCGGGCGCTGGTCGACCTGCAGCGCCTGATCGTCACGCACCCCAAGCCGGTGGTGGTGCGCCTGGCCGGGCCCGTGCGGGCCGGCGGCCTCGGCCTGGTCGCCAGCGCCGACATCGCGATCTGCTCCGACGACGTCACGTTCGCGTTCACCGAGGCGCGCCTGGGTGTCGCCCCGGCGGTGATCAGCCTGACCGTGCTGGCCCGAATGACCAGCCGCGCCGCGTTCGACACGTTCCTGACCGGACGCACCTTCGACGCGGCCGAGGCCGCGGCGATGGGCGTGGTCACCCGCAGCGTTCCCGCCGACCAGCTCGACGACGAGATCGCCCGGGTCTGCGACGACCTCCGACAGGCCCACCCCCAGGGACTGGCGGAGACCAAGGCGCTGCTGGCCCGCGAGGTGGTGGCGCGCATCGACGCCGGCGCCGACGACATGGCCGCGCTCAGCGCCCGGCTGTTCGCCAGCGACGGCGCCCGTGAGGCCATCACCGCCTTCCTGCAACGGCGATAGGTGACACCACCCCGTTGCCGATGTCGGTGTCGACCCGTACGCTGAGGGCGACTTCCCCTGTCAACATCAGCCGGTCCGACCGCCGGCTGACCGACAGAGGAAGCCTGTCATGGCATTGACAGAGCGAAGCCGATCCGCCCTCTACCTGGGCTTGCGCAACGTCGTCGACGAGGAGGCCCTCCAGGAGATGTTGTCCTTCTTCCCCGCACGCGATGTGGAAGAACCGGTCTCCAAGGAGTTCCTACGCGCCGAGATCGCGGACCTCCGGACCGAGCTCAAGGGCGACATGGCCGACCTCGAGAACCGCATCCTCGACCGGATGGATCAGCGGTTCAAGATGCTCTTCACCCTCACCATCGGAGCGAACGTCGCCACCGTGCTCACCGTCGCCATGGTGATCTTCGCAGCGATCAAGCTCTGATCGCTGCGGTCATCGGGCCGAGCCGGCCGCTACTCACAACTGCGTCGGTGACCGGTCCGTGAGATGCAGCGCGTCGTGGCCCGCGCTGATCTGCTCAGCCGCCCAGTCGGCCCAGTCTGCGATCGCCGTCGCGACCCGCAGTCCCTGTTCGAGGACGAGGCGGCCCATCAGGTCGCTGCGTGTGTCGTCCCAGGGGATGGCGACGTCGAGTGCATCGAGGCGTGCGTGGATCTCCCGCGCCCGGGCGGCAGCATCGACGAGGAACCGCTCCGCATCCTCCTCACGCAGCGTCCAGAGGAAGAAGACCCGCAGCAGCAGCTCGTTGCGCTGCGTCCGCTCCGGCAGCGGGCTGGTGAGCCACCGCTCCAGCTCGGCCCGACCGACCGCGGTGATCTCGTACTCCTTGCGGCCGCGCGCCCCCTCCTCGCCGACGACGACCCAGCCCGCCGCTGCCATCTTCTGCAGCTCCGGGTAGATCTGGCTGTGGCGGGCCGACCACACGTTGGCGAGCGACAGGTCGAACTGCTTGGTGAGCTCGTAGCCGCTGGCCGGACCACCGGCGAGGAGACCCAGGATCGCGTGACGAAGACTCATGGAGCGATTCTTACATGTTTGACTTGACATGTCGAACATGACACTGGATGATCCACCTGTCGAACATGACATGTCCCGATCGAAAGGAGCTGCCATGACCGCAGCGATCGAGGTCTCCCACCTCAGCAAGTCATACGGATCGTCCATCGCCGTCAGCGACATCAGCTTCTCCGTGGCTGTCGGCGAGGTCTTCTGCCTCCTCGGACCCAACGGTGCCGGCAAGACGACCACCACCGAGATCCTCGAGGGGTACCGCCAGCGCTCCGGCGGCCGCGTCTCGGTACTGGGCTTCGACCCGGCAACCGGCGGACGGGCCTTCCGGGAGCGCATCGGCATCGTCCTTCAGGAGTGCGGCGTGCAGGACGACCTCACCGTCGCCGAGGTCATCGACATGTACGCCAGCTACGCACCGCGACGGATGCGCACCGACGACGTCGTGGAGCTCGTCGAGCTCGACGCGAAGGTCACCGACCGGGTCCGTCACCTCTCGGGTGGCCAACGCCGTCGCCTCGACGTCGCACTCGCCGTCGTCGGACTCCCCGAGGTGATCTTCCTCGACGAGCCGACCACCGGCTTCGACCCGGCTGCGCGTCGCCACAGCTGGGCGATGATCCGCTCGCTGTGCGAGCTCGGCACGACGGTCCTGCTCACCACCCACTTCATGGACGAGGCCCAGGCGCTCGCGGACCGGATCGCGGTCATCGCCGGCGGCGAGGTGGTCGCCGAGGGGACCCCCGAGGGCCTCGGCGGACGCGACCGCGCCCAGACGACCATCGCCGCGACGATCCCCCGGGGCACAGCGCCGCTGCCTGCATTCGGCGCCCTGCCCACTGCCATCGAACAGAGCAGCGACGGCGAGGAGCAGCTCCTCCTCCACTGCCCCGCGGCGGACACCACCTCGGTCCTGCACCAGCTCACCGGATGGGCGCTCGACAGCGGTGTCGAGCTCGGCTCGCTCAGCGTGACCCGCCCCACCCTCGAGGACGTCTACCTCGCGCTCACCCAGGACCGACCCGACACTCGCAGCATCCCCACCACGAACGAGGGCCAGGAGGCACTCCGATGAACGCGACATCCATGAACAGCACATCCATGACGACCACCTCCCTGACCACCGCCTCCCTGACGACCACCTCCCTGGACGGCACCACCACGACCGAGCTGTCGAGGCTGACCGGCGAGACCTCCGACCGACCGGGGGACCTGCGTCTGGTCGCATCGCAGATCCGCTTCGAGCAACGGGCGTTCTGGCGCAACCGCAGCCGGGCGTTCTTCTCGGTCGGGTTCCCGCTCGTGTTCCTCGTGGTGTTCAACGCCATCAACGGCAGCCACCGCATCAGCGAGCTCGGCGGCATCTCCTACGCGACCTGGTTCGTGCCGGGCATCCTCGCCTACGGGCTGATCATGGCGACGTTCATGAACATCGCGGTGTCGACCGCGATCGCCCGCGACACCGGCATCCTCAAGCGGATCAGGGGAACTGCGCTGCCGCCCTGGGTGTTCCTGGCCGGTCGCATCGGCAGCACCCTCGTCACCGCAGCAGTGCTCGTCGGCGTGACCCTGGCACTCGGCGTCGGCGCCTACGGCGTCACGATCCCCACCTCGACGCTCCCGGGCCTCGTGCTCACGATCGTCGTCGGGACCATCTGCTTCACGTCGCTCGGCCTCGCCATCACCTGCGTGATCCCGAACGCCGACGCGGCGCCCGCCGTCGTGAACCTCCTGGTCCTGCCCCTGACGTTCATCTCCGGCATCTGGATGGTGCTGTCGGGCGCGCCGGTCTGGCTGGACGCGACGGCCAAGGTCTTCCCGGTCCGGGCGCTGGCGCACGGCCTGCAGCACGCGTTCGATCCGGCGACCACCGGAATCGGCGTCGAGTGGGGTGGGATCGCGGTGCTCACGGCGTGGGCACTCGGCGGTCTGGTCGTCTGCCTCCGCTGGTTCCGCTGGGAGCCGAAGCGCTGAAGCGCCCGTCGCGCAGCGACCAGCCCGCGGACGACGGTCAGACGCCCCTCCGCGGGCCCGGCCGGAGAGCTGTCCGGGACGATCGGTAACGTCGGTGGTGCATGGCCACCGAGCCCCGTCCCCTCACCCTGAGCGACCCCGGTCTCCTCGCCGGCTACGACCACCGCTCCGTGGAGCGCGGGATCCGCTATGCAGCCGAGGGTCGGGTCGAGATCGTCGACGCCGGCCCCGGCTGGGTCACCGGCGAGGTGCAGGGCACCGACGTCGAGCCCTACGTCGTCGACGTCGACTGGATCGACGGCCCCCGCGGGGTGTCCGTCGGTGACGACTGCAGCTGCCCGCTCGGCGGCGACTGCAAGCACGCTGTGGCACTCATCGTCACCGTCGCCCGGACGAACGCCGTCGCGGAGGCCCGAGCCGGAGCCGAGACCTCGCCACCCGCCCGACCGACCCGGTCGATGACGGCATCCAGGGACCTGCTCACCCTGTTCGAACCCCCGGCATCTGCGAACCGGCGACTCGGCCACCTGCCATCGACTGCGACCCACCGATCCGACTGGCGTCAGGCTCTCGCCAGGATCGCCGGGCCCAGCACCTCGGCCAGCCGACCGCTCGCGCTCCAGTTCGTGGTCCACACCGCGAAGGCCACCTACTACGCCCCGGATCCGGCCACCCGGGTCCTCGTGCGTCCGATGCGGATGGGAGCGAAGGACCGCTGGATCAAGACCGGCGCCTCGTGGCGTGACGTCGACTCGCGATACGTCCACCACGGCCTCAGCGACGTCGATCCGGCGCATCTGCTGGCGATCCAGGCGATCGCGTCGACCTCGGGCAGCAGCCTCTCCCCGGCAGGAACCGATGCCGTCGCCCTCGACCGCTTCGGGCCCTCGCTGTGGACGGCGATGCGCTCCGCAGTCGACGTCGGCGTCGAACTGGTCGGCAGCCAGTCCGGGATGTCCGTCGAGCTCGACACCGAACCGGCGCAGGTGACCATCGACCTGACAGCGACGGCCGACGACGGCATCCGCCTGCGCGCCGGGTTCACCCACCGCGGGACCGAAGTGGACGTCTCCGCTGACCACGGCGGCAGGATCGGTGCCCCGACACACGGCCTGTTCCTCCTCGACGGCGCGCTGCTCCGTCTCGTCGCACTGGAGCACCCGGTCCCCGACGGGATCGCGCCGCTGATCGGATCCGGCCCGCTCGTCGTCCCAGCGTTCGACGTCGATGAGTTCCTCGACGACTACCGCCCGCAGCTCGCGCGTGCCGCGACGGTCACCTCCTCCGACGGCTCGGTCACCAACGACGCACACGAGCTCACCGGGCTCGTCGCCCGCGTCGAGCACCACGCCGTCGACGCTGCCCGGCTGCAGTGGGCCGTTCGGTACCGGCGCGGTGATCGGGAGCGGACCCATCGGCTCTGGGACCTCGCCGGCGCGGGTCGGGACCGGGTCGCCGAGGCGACCCTCGTCGAGCAGCTCGAGCTCCCGACCGATCTGCTGGACGTCCTGGTCGGCCCATCGGGTCGGCCGGCGGATCTCACCCTGCGCGGCGCGCAAGCGGTCACGCTGCTGACCGAGGTCGTGCCGTGGTTGGTCGACCGTGGCCAGGCGGCCATCGAGGTCACAGGTGACGCCCCGGCGCTGCGGCGAGCGGTCGGCGATCCGCTCATCGAGCTCGACGTCCGTGATCCCGAACGCGACGACGAGCACAACGACTGGTTCGACCTGTCGGTCGAGGTGAGCATCGACGGCGAACCGATCGGCTTCGCCGAGCTGTTCCGTGCCCTCGCGCTCGACGAGCCGGTGCTGGTGCTGCCGAGCGGCACCTGGCTCCGCCTCGACCGACCGGAGTTGGACCAGCTGCGCGACCTGATCGGCGAGGCGCGTGGTCTGACCGACCCGCAGGGGACCGGCACGATCCGCATCAACCGCTTCCAGTCGAGTTGGTGGGACGAGCTCGCCGGCCTCGGCGTGATCCGATCCCAGTCGCAACGTTGGGCACGGAGCATCGAGCGGATGTCGGCGCTCAGCGTCCCCGAACCCGTCGAGCCGCCCGCAGGGCTCGTCGCCGAGCTGCGCCACTACCAGCGCGACGGCCTCGACTGGCTGGCGTTCCTGCACCGCAACGAGCTGGGCGGCATCCTCGCCGACGACATGGGCCTCGGCAAGACGCTGCAGACCCTCGCCCTGTTCCTCCACGTGCTCGACGAGCAGCCCGACGCCCGCTTCCTCGTCGTGGCGCCGACCAGCGTCGTCGCCAACTGGCACCGCGAAGCGGACCACTTCGCTCCCGGCGTCGGGGCGTGCACGATCACCGAGACGGCGAAGCGTCGCGGCACCGACCTCGCCGACGCGATCGGCGACGCACGCATCGTCGTGACCTCCTACGCGCTGTTCCGCATCGAGTTCGACGACTACCGGACCCTCGACTGGGACGTGCTCGTCCTCGACGAGGCGCAGTTCGTCAAGAACCACCGCGGCAAGACCTACCAGTGCGTGCGCCGACTCGATGCCGGCGTCAAGCTCGCCATCACCGGCACCCCGATCGAGAACAGCCTCATGGACCTCTGGTCGCTGCTGTCGATCGTCGCACCGGGCCTCTACCCGGATCCGGGCCGGTTCTCCGAGGTGTACCGCCGGCCGATCGAGAGCGGCCGGGCTCCCGAACTGCTCGCGACGCTGCGCCGTCGGGTCGCGCCGCTGATGCGCCGTCGTACCAAGGACGAGGTCCTCACCGAGCTGCCGCCCAAGATCGAGCAGACCGTCGACGTCGAGCTCAGCCCCAGGCACATGCGCCTCTACCAGACGCAGCTCCAGCAGCAGCGCAAGAAGGTGCTCGGACTCGTCGGCGACGTCGACAAGCACCGCTTCGAGATCCTGCGGTCGCTCACGATCCTCCGCCAGCTCAGCCTGGATCCCTCGTTGATCGACGACGGCCACGACGCTGTCGGGTCAGCGAAGCTCGACCGGTTGATCGAGGACCTCACCCAGGTCGTCGCCGAAGGACACCGTGCGCTCGTGTTCTCGACCTTCACGCGCTACCTCGCCCGGGTGAAGGCCCGCCTCGACGAAGCCGGCATCGGCTACTCCTACCTCGACGGTCGCACCCGCAAGCGGGAGCAGGCGATCTCCCGGTTCACCGACGGCGACGTCCCGGTGTTCGT
Organism: Actinomycetota bacterium; assembly: GCA_018268735.1. Taxonomy (GTDB): domain Bacteria; phylum Actinomycetota; class Acidimicrobiia; order Acidimicrobiales; family Microtrichaceae; genus Dermatobacter. Next base: position 8,296 of record JAFDWA010000014.1, read on the forward strand.
CATCAGCCTCAAGGCCGGCGGGTTCGGGCTCAACCTCACCCAGGCCGACTACTGCTTCGTGCTCGACCCCTGGTGGAACCCGGCCGCGGAGACCCAGGCCGTCGACCGCGCGCATCGCATCGGCCAGCGCAACGCCGTGGTCGTGTACCGCTACGTGTCGACCGGGACGATCGAGGAGAAGGTGATGGAGCTCAAGGAGCGCAAGGCGGCGCTGTTCTCGAGCGTGCTGGATGCCGACGATGCGCTGTCGGGCGCGCTCGGCGCGGAGGACATCCGCGCGCTGATCGACCTACCTCCGCCCGGGGCCGGTTGAGGTCGATCGGCGACGGGCGGTGCTCCGACACCGCCGCCGTCAGACGCGGCAGCGATCAGACGGTCCCGTTCGCCCGGAGCGCGTCGATCTCCGTCGAGTCGAGCCCGAGCACCTCGGCGAGCACCTCGGCTGTGTGCTCACCCAGGTCGGGACCGACCCAGCGGATCTCGCCGGGGGTCTCGGACAGCTTGGGAGCGACGTTCTGCATCGCGAAGTCACCGAGCAGCGGATGGACGAGCGTCCTGATCGCGTCGCGGGCTGCGAAGTGCGCGTCGGCCAGCATGTCGGGCGCGGTGTAGATCCGTCCGTTGGGCACGTCGTTGGCGTTGAGGACCGCCTCGAGCTCGGCGGAGGTCATTGTCGCGGACCACGCCGCGATGAGCTCGTCGAGCTCCTGCTGGTTGGCGCCCCGAGCGGTGTGGGTCGCGAAGCGCGTGTCGTCGCCGAGGTCGGGCCGGCCCATCGCCACAGCCAAGCGACGCCAGACGGTGTCCTGGTTCCCGCTGATGAGGTGCTCGCCGTCGCGCGTCGGATAGGCGTTCGCCGGTGCGACGTTCGGCAGGATCGACCCGGTGCGCGGGCGCACGTAGCCGGCGATCGTGTACTCCGGGATCAGCGACTCCATCACACCGAGCACGGCTTCGTAGAGCGCCGAGTCCACGACCTGGCCCCGACCGGTGTTCGAGCGGTGGTGCAGCGCCACCAGGCACCCGACGCACGCGAAGATCGCTGCGAGCGTGTCGCCGATGGAGATGCCCGCTCGGGCCGGCGGACGATCCGGCTCGCCGATCACGGCACGGAGGCCGCCCATCGCCTCGCCGATCGCGCCGTAGCCGGGTCGGGTGGCGTACGGGCCGGTCTGGCCGTACCCCGACACCCGCACGACGATCAGGCGTGGGTTCGCCGCCATCAGATCGGCCGGGTCGAGTCCCCACCGCTCGAGCGTGCCCGGCCGGAAGTTCTCGACGAGCACGTCGGCCTCTGCGATGAGCTGACGGGCGAGGTCCTGGCCCTCGGCACCCCTGAGGTCGACCGTCACGGATCGCTTGCCACGTGCCACGACCGGCCACCACAGCGAGCGACCACCCGCCTTCTCCCGGCCCCACTCACGCATGGGGTCGCCCTGGCCCGGTGGTTCGATCTTGATGACGTCGGCACCGAAGTCCGCGAGCAGCTGGCCGCAGAAGGGACCCGCGAGCAGCTGACCCATCTCGATGACCTGCAGGTCCGACAGTGCACCGGTCATCGCTGTGCTCCCTCCACTCCCGCGGTCGTCGGACGTCCGAGCGTAGGTGGAACCGAGGACTTCGATGACGGTTCGTGCCACAGGGGGCACGAACCGTCATCGAAATGGGGTGGGAGGGGCGCCGAGCACGGGATGATGGTGCCCGATGGCCATCGATGACGACACCGGCCGCGAGGTCCGCGACTACGAGCACTCCTCGTTCGACGCCCTCCGGGTCGTCGTCGCCACCGCAGCGACCGGTGTCATCACCCTGGTCACGCGCTACCTGGGATCGGGCGCCGAAGGCTTCGAGGCACAGCTGTCCCAGCTGCTGAGCGCTCCGGTCGGTTGGGTCCAGGCGGCAGTGGACGTGATGCTCGTCGCCACCGTCCTGCTGTCGGTCATCGCGGTCCTGTTGATCCCGCTCGTCGCTCGACGCCTCCGCCAGATCGGCTACGTGGTCGCTGCGATGGTGCTCGGGGGGATCGTCATCGCCGTGCTGGGAGACTGGATCGGCCTGCGGGTCGTCCACGTCGGGCCGGATCCGACCACCGAGGCGCTGGCACGGACGTTCGCGCTCGACGTCGCCGCGACCGCCCAGCTCGTCGCGACGTTCGTCGTGACGGCCCCCTTCGTGGGGACACGCTGGCGGCGGCTCGGCGTCGGCATCGTCGCGGCGGTGTTCGTGATGCAGCTCGCCGTGGTGTCCGGTGAAGCAACCCACGCCCTGCTGGCGCTCAGCGCCGGCTACGCAGTCGGCAGCGCCGTGCTGGTGCTGTTCGGTCGGCCGACGCGGACGCCGCGACCTGCTGACATCATCGCCGCCCTGCACGCTGGAGGCGCCGACGTCGACGTCCTCACGGCCGTCGGGCCGGGGCCGCACGGCACCGCCACCTTCCACGCCGACGCCGAGGGCCGCTGCGGGAGCGACACACCGCAGATCGGGCGGGACCGCAGCGACGCACGGCTGTTCGTCCAGGTGCTCGGCACCGATCAGCTCGCCGCGGACCTGATGCGCCGCGCCTATCGAGCGGTGCGGTTCCGCGATCCCGGCGACGACCGACCGTTCACCTCGGTTCGCCGATCGGTCGAGCACGAGGCGCTGGTGTCCTACCAGGCGCGTGATGTCGGCGTCCGGACTCCGAGGCTCCGCAGCCTCGCAGCGGTCGGCGACGACTCGTTCCTCATCGCGTTCGACCGCATCGATGGCGTCACCCTGGACTGCCTCGAGCAGGACCGCCGGACCGACGACCTGCTCCGCGAGCTCTGGCGCCAGATCCGAGTGCTGCGCGAGCACCGGATCGCCCACAGGGACCTTCGACCGGCGAACGTGCTCGTCGATGACGACGACCGACCGTGGATCGTCGGGCTCTGGCGGGCCGAGATCGCATCGTCGGACGCTCAGCTCCGCGCTGATCTCGCCCAGGCGCTCACCGCGCTCTCGCTCGAGGTCGGCGTGGATCGCTCGGTCGCGACCGCCGTCGAGGTGCTCGGAGCGGACGTGGTCGCGTCGGCCCTGGGTCGGCTGCAGGCGATCGTGCTGAGCCGCGGCACCAGACGACGCGTCCGGGAGCGCCCGGAGCTGCTCGACGATCTGCGTGCCGAGATCGAACGTCGTTGCGGGGTCGACGCGGCGCCACTCGAACCGATCACCCGGCTCGGCCCCCGTCAGCTGTTCACCGTGGTGATGCTGGTGGCGGTCGTGTACTTCCTGGTGCCGCAGTTCGCCGACCTCCCGGGGATCGTGGAGCAGGTCCGCGACGCCAACTGGATCTGGGCGATCCCGGCGGTGCTCGCATCAATCGGCACGTACCTCGCGGCGTCGGTCGCGTTGATCGGCGTGACACCCGGCAGCCTTCCGTACTGGCGAACTGCCGCGGCACAGCTCGCCACCGCCTTCACCTCCACGGTCGCCCCCGCCGGCACCGGGAGCATGGCGCTCAACGTCCGCTACCTCCAACGCCAGGGCGTCGACGGGGCGGTGGCGACCAGCTCGGTCGGCCTCATGGTCGTCGACGGTCTGGTGGGCCACGTCGCGCTCATCGCCATCTTCCTCGTGTGGGCCGGCCGCCAGGCCTTCGGGCCGGTCGAGCTCCCGTCTCCCCGTGCGCTGCTGATCGGCGTCGGGGTGGTCGTCGTGATCGCGGCGGCCACCCTGCTCGTGCCGTCGACCCGGCAGATGGTTCGGACACGGCTCCTGCCGACCCTCGCCCGCGCCGCGGGCGGCCTGGCGGAGGTGCTGACGACCCCCAGCAAGGTCGCGTTGATGTTGACCGGGTCCACGCTGACCACCTTCAGCTACCTGCTGGCCTTCGCCGCCTCCGCGGAGGCGTTCGACATCCGGATCAAGTTCGCGACGCTCGGGGCGGTCTACCTGGTGGGATCGGCGATCGCGACCATCGCGCCGACGCCGGGGGGCATCGGCGCAACGGAGGCCGCTCTCATCGGCAGCCTCGTCGCCGTCGGGATCGACAACCAGCAGGCGGTGCCCGCTGTGTTCTTCTTCCGCCTGATCACGTTCTGGATCCCGATCCTCCCCGGTTGGATCTCGTTCACCTGGCTCAGGAGGACCGACCGGCTGTGACCGGGCGCCGGGCGCCGATCAAGCCGGGTCCAGCACGAACAGCGGGATGACCCGCTCGGTGTTCGACTGGTACTCGTCGTAGCTCGGCCACACCTGGGTGGCGATCGCCCACCACCGGGCCTTCTCCGCTCCCTCGACCTCACGCACCGCGTAGTCGCGGAGCTCGGGACCGTCCTGCAGCCTCGCCTCCGGGGTCGCCCTCAGGTTGTGGACCCATTGCGGGTGATCCGCTGCACCGCCCATCGAACCGATCACGGCGTAGGAGCCCGCGTCCTCGACGCGCATCAGCGGTGTCTTGCGGACCTTCCCGGACCTCGCTCCCCGCGTCCACAGGATGATGCAGGGCTGGCCTTCCAGCTTCGCTCCCTCGGTGCCGCCGCTCGACTCGTACAGGTCCACCTGCTCGGCGATCGGTTCCCAGGGGCTCGGCTCGTACTCTCCGTCGATGGGCATGTCGTGAATCTAGGGCGAGCCCGGAGCGGTCGGTTCGACCTCGTCCCAGATGTCGATCGTCCCGCTGTAGTTCGCGACCCACACCCTGCCCGTCGAGCCGTCGTAGGTGATGCCGATCGGATGGTGCCCCGCAGGCTCCTTCGCCAGCAGCTTCATGTCCGAGGTGCGGAACTTCGAGATGTTGCTGTCCTGGTAGTTCACGACGTAGATGGCGGTGCCGTCGCTCGAGATCGCTGCGGAGCGTGGCTGCGTGCCCGTCGGCACGCGGGCGACCACCTGGTCGTCGGACAGGTCGATCTTGGCGACCTGTCCACCCTTGTTCAGGGTCACGTAGATGGCGCTGCCGTCGGGTGCGATGACGATGTGACGCGGGCCCAACCCGACGTTGCGGATCCAGCTCAGCGAGCCGGACGAGAGGTCGACCTTCGCGACATCGCTGCCACCCATGACCGCGACGTAGGCGGTCGTCGAGTCCTTCGTCACCGCGATCCCCCGTGGATACCGGCCGCCGATCTTGATCGTGCCGGTGACCTTGCCGGTTGCGGTGTCCGCGATCGTCAGGTCCCAGCTGCACCAGTTCGTCGCGAGGACCTTCTTGCCGTCGGGTGTGACCGCCACGTACTTGGGCACCGCGCCCGCTGGGATCACCTGGTCGACCTTCCACGTCGTGGTGTCGATCCGGTACAGGAAGCTGGTGGTGGTGCCGTCGCCCGGCGAGCAGGTGTCCTTGCCCTCACGGAACCCCGGTCCGTACATCGAGTAGTTGGAGATGTACACCTCCTTGCCATCCGGAGTGAAGGCTGCCTCGACGGGTGCGCCCTTGAACGTGCCCGGTCGGTCGATGCCGAAGTCGCTCAGCGTGACGTCGTCTGGGATGGTGGCGAGCAGGTTCCCGTCGCTGTCGTAGGCGGTGACGGTGTGCTTGTACATCATGTTCTGCGCCGTCACGACGCCGTGGCCCGACGCCACCACCGACTTGGGCGAGATCGGGCCCGAGATCTGCTTGAGCTTCTTCATCACCAGCGTGTCCGCCGGCGGCCGTGGCGCGGCGGTGGTCGTCGTGGACCTCGACGACGTCTTGGTCGACGACGTCGTGGTCGACGAGGCGTCGCGCCCCCTGCCCTGTGCCGACCGGGCCGGACGCGCAGCGTCGCCGCTGTCGGTCCCGACGCACGACGTCACCGACACCGCGAGGACCACCACGCCCACGGTCACAGCAGCCAGGACGCGAACGGGTCGGTGCATGCCACCAGCGTCGCACATCCGGGAACGGGAGCACCGCAACGCGCCCTCTGATCGCCGGAGGACCCACCTGCCGGGACCCCCGCCGTCCGGGCCGCCCGATTCCCCACACGACGACCTCGGGCTGGGATGATCGGGACCGATGGGACGATCCCCGACGACGATCTCATCGGCGCACCGACGGCTCCTCAAGCGCAGCCTGCGCATCGGCCTGGCCGCCGCGCTCGCGACGCTCTGCTCGCAGCTCTTGCACCTCCCCAACCCCTGGTTCGCGACCGTGGCGGCGATCGTCGCGATGCAGAGCACCCTGCAGGCCACCTTCCGCTCAGGACGCAACTCCATCCTGGGAGCGTTCATCGGTGCGGTCCTCGGCCTCGGCGTCGCAACCGTCGCCAGCGACCAGGCCTGGGCCGTCGGAGTGGTGGTGACGGCCCCGCTGGTCGTGTTCGGTTGGTTCCGCCTGCGTTCGATCGGCCAGCAGGCGGCGCTCGTGGCATCGGTCGTCGTCCTCGTCCCCTCCAGGCCGGAGCTCACCACCCTCCAGTTCGCGGTCGTCCGCTTCGGACAGGCCGCGATCGGCATCGTCGTCGCGATGGCGGTGCAGGCGCTGGTGTTCCCTCCCCGGGCACATCGCCAGGTTCGCCGTGAGCTGGCCGGCATCTACCTCGACATGGCCCAACTGCTGGTCCACGTCACCGCGGTGCTCGACCAGCAGCCGTTCGCCGAGGACGCCGTTCGGCGAGCACGC
>JAFDWA010000150.1 GCA_018268735.1 Actinomycetota bacterium
CGGTGGATGGTGCGAGCCACTGGAGATCCACCGCCCGGTCGGCGGGAGTGGCGGTCAGCGACCGCGGCGCTCCCGGCGCGCCGTCGTCGTAGGAGATCGTGACCGAACCCGCGGCACCGTTGCCTGCGTAGTACTCGTTGTAGGCCGACAGCCCGGCGAACCCGGCGGTGGCGTTGGATCCGGGGTAGCCGCCGAAGCCGAAGTACTCCGTTGCCGACGCGCCGCCGTACTGGACGTCGCCGCGCTCGCCGCCCTGGGCTCCACCCCCGCCGGCTCCGGAGGCACCGCCGTCGCAGCGGTACCCGGGGCTGCATGCCTCGACGGTGTTCCGTCCGGGTCGACCGCTCGTGGAGGTCGCATCGGAGCGGGCGAGGTGGTTCTCCTCCGCGCGTCGACCGACGATCGCCAGGAACTGGCCGTTGCCACCGCCACCGCCGGCGCCCGCTGCCACGATGTCGGTGCCGGCGAGTCGGACCACCGTCGCCGCACCACCGCCACCTCCGCCACCGGAGCCGCCCTCGGGGCCGGCGATGCCGCCGACCGCACCGTCGTAGCCGGCGAGCGGGTTCAGTCCGGCGGTCCCACCGGCAGCGCTCCCCCTGCTCGACACGCCGTCGCCGCCACCGCCACCGACGGCGACGGTGAGGACCTGACCGGGTGTGACGTCGATCGTCCCGAACACGACCCCTCGGTATCCGCCCGGGGTGGGTTCACCCTGGGAGTCGTAGCCCCCGCGGCCGCCCTGTCCACCACGGAGCGTCACCGTCAGCGTGCTCACGCCGGCGGGAACCGTGAAGGCCTGCGTCGCACCCGACGCCCCGAACGTCTGGGTGATCGTGGTGGCTGCCCCTGCGGTGGCAGCGCCGAGGGACAGGGTGCTCGCCACGACAGCCAGCGCAGCGAGGGCACGTGGGAGCCCGGCGATCAGCTGTCGGGTGCGTGACGCGATGGGGTTCGGCGCTGGTGACATCCATCACCGTCGGTCGCTGAACCACACTCAGAAGAGTTCTCACAGGATTCCTCGGCCATGAGGACCGGTCGGTCCGTCGTGGCAGGCGACGAGCCGGACCCAGACGGGGCGTGACCCGGGTCAGGTCCCCCGGAACTCCGGCGCCCGGCGCTCTCCGAACGCTCGGCGACCCTCCACGAGGTCGTCCGATGCCCACGCGGCTGCGAACGCCTCGCTGTACCGCCCGGCGACGTCGAGTGCGTCGGCGGGTCGTTGCAGGAGGTCGAGTCCGAGCTTCGATCCGCTGAGCGACAGGGGCGCCAACCGGGCGATGCCGGCGGCGAGCTCACCTGCTGCTGCCTGCACCGCCGCACCCGGTGAGGCGTCCGCGTCGACGATCCGGTGGACGAGGCCGACGCGGTGGGCCTCCGCTGCGGTCACGGGCGCTGCGGTCAGCAGCATCCAGCGGGCGGTCGAGTGGCCGGCGAGCATCGCGAGGCGCTCGAGGGTCCAGTGGTCGACCATCAAGCCGAGCTTCGCGACCGGCACGGCGAAGCGGGCATCCGCGGTGGCGAGCCGGAGATCGCAGGACAGCGCGATCTGGGTGCCGAGGCCCATGCAGGCACCGGAGATCGCTGCGATGGTGGGGAACGGGACGGCGGCGAGGTCGTCGAGCACGACCCGCAGGGAGCGGGTGAACGCCGGATCCTCGAGCTCTGTCAGGTCCGCGCCGGCGCAGAAGTGGTCCGCGTCGCCGGTGACGACGAGCGCACGGCACTCGGCCTCGCCGGCGCGGCGCACGGCCTCGTGGAGCTCGTCCACGCCGCGCTGGTTCAGGGCGTTGCGGCGATCAGGACGCGAGATCCTGATCCACGCGACGTCACCGTCGACGGCGCTGAAGTCGACGATCGTCATGGATCGAGCCCTGGTCGCGGCGTCAGGAGGGGAACCCGGGCTTCCAGATCATCATCACGAGACCCACCACCAGGCACAGGTGCAGTCCACCGGTCAGAGCAGGGGCGATCTTGGCGTTGTCCTTCTCGTAGGCACGGGCGACGAGGAACTGCAGCACGCCCGCGACGATGGCAACCAGGAACGCGATCGAAATCCACATCTGGTCGAACTTGAAGTTCACGACGGTGCCCGTCTTGCTGAGCATCACCGCGCCGATGCCGGCCAGGAACATCACCACGATCGCGGGCAGCTGGATGAACTTGTTGACCTTCGCGAGCGACGCGTCGTCGGTCCCACCCCGCTGGAGCATCGGCTGGATGAAGTTGCCGCCGAACGCAACGACCGCTGCGAGGACGTGCACGAGCAGGACGATGCGGAACCCGACGCTTGTCACCATGACCGCGACCCTACCCGTCGCCGCGACCCTCGACGGCGACCGCTCACCGCCGACGGCGTCTCCCACCGTCGTCGTCCAACCGCGACGGGTGCAGGCCCGGACCCCGACGCGGAGCAGGCCCTCGTCCGAGCGCGTCGAGAGCAGATCGGTACTCGCCCGGGCCGCCACGCCGTCCACCCACCGGTCGCCCGACCTCGTAGCGACGCAGCAGGCTCGCGGTCACGAGCGCGAGCCCGACGAGGACCGAGAGGTCGCCGATCGAGATGACCTGCCCCCACGGCAACGGGATCACGTCGCCGAGGAAGCCGAGTCGCGCGCCGGCCGCGACGGTGCGTCCCCCGGTCAGCGTGAGGCTCGCGGCCGTCGTGGCATCCACCGCGCCGGAGGAGCGCAGCGCCGCGACGCTGACGGGCATCCCCCAGTTGAGGACGGTCACGACCAGGTTGAGCCCGAGGCCGGCGACGACGAGGACCATCCCACCGACACGGATGTTCAGCACCGCGAACGCGAGCAGCGCCGACGTCGCGAGCACCGACAGCAGGGTGACGAACCAACCGGACCACCCGACGAGGTCCACCAGCAGCGTGAGGACGAGCCCACCGACGAGCGCCTCCCACAGGACCGGCGTCCATCCCCGCAGGTTGTCGATCCGTCCGCCCCAGTGCAGCCCGAGGCCGACTCCGACGGCGAGGGCGAGGAGGGTGGGGAGCAACGCCAGCACTGACCGGAACCTAGCGTGGAGCGCTGTCAACGGGGATCGGTCCCCGGTGACAACCCCGGTTGCCGCGCGGTTCCCTCCTCCGAGCCGGATCGTCCGGCGACGAGGAGGTTGCACCGATGGCCAAGCTGGGACTCGACCCCGAGGCGATGACGACGCTGCAGAAGCAGCTGCAGTCCGACGCAGCGACGATCACATCGCTCACGAAGAAGCTCGACGGCCTGCTGCGGGCCGCGTGGTGGGAAGGCACCGACGCGACGAAGTTCCGCGCCGAGTGGGACGGCAACCACAGGTCGCAGCTCGCCCGGGTCGCCACCGCCCTCGACGCCGCAGCGAACGCCGTGGCGACCAACGTGAACCAGCAGCGCCAGGCGTCGGGCGCCTGAGCCCCGGGGTCCGACCGTGCACCTGTGCTACCGGGTCGTCGACCCCGCAGGCGGCCACCACGACGTGCGGATCGTCGCCGACGGCGACGCCTCCGTCGGCGAGGTCGCCGCGGCGATCGCCTCCAGCACCGGCATCCGCACGGTCGGACCCGACGGTGGACGGTCCGCTCCGGCGACGCTGACGATCAGCACCGCTGCATCCGGGGTCGACGGACCCGACCCGGAGGCGCCAGCGATCGATGCAGCACCACGGTCGGGTTCGACGGTGCGGTTGGTCGGGACGGGCTCCGGGCGTTCCGGACCGCCGCGCTGGTCGCCGGCATCGCTGCGACCCTCGGGTTCCGCCATCCACCGCACTCGGCTGGCCTACGGGTCGACCGACCTCGGCGCCGCGCGCATCCACGTCGGACGAACCGTCACGGTGCACGCGACGAGGGTGCCCGACCGCCTCGAGGTCGACGGTCGACGGGTGTTGGGCGGCACCGACGCCGCTCACGGCGCACTCGTCCGGGTCGGCACGGAGGTCTTCACGCTCGACATCGCCGGACCCCTGCACCCGCCGGAGACCGGTCCGTGGCGACACCACGGATCGGTGCCCGCCGTGTCGGAGCACCATGCCCCCACCCCGATCGACCTTCCGGCACCTCCCCCGGAGGACCGCACACCTGGCTTCCCGATGCTGTCCGCTGTGGTCCCGCTGCTCATGGGTGCTGCGATGTGGGCCGCGACCCGCAGCACGATGGTCGCGGGGTTCGCCCTGTTCAGCGTCGCGTTCGTCGTCGCGTCCGGGATCGAGGTGCGCCGCGAGCACCGACGCGATCGCCGCTTCCGCGAGTGGTCGTTCCGCCAGGACCTCGCCGGCGCGGCGAGCCGTGCCCGCCGGCTGCGCGACGAGGAGCTCGCACGGCTGGGGCGCGACCTCCCGTCCGGCGCCGATGTGGCCCGATGGCCTGACGGCGATGCCACGCGGATCTGGGAGCGTCGAGGGGAACCCGGATCGTCGCTGCAGGTGCGCATCGGGGTGCAGCGGCTCCCGCCCGCCGATCCCGTCCGCATCCCGGGCGGAGGCCGCGAGGACCTGCGCACCGAGCTCCACGACGTCGCTTCGGAGCTCACGACGCTCGATCGGCCGAGCGGGATCGACCTGGCGCACACTGCGCTCGGCATCGCCGGACGGGACGACGGCGCACGGTCGCTCACCAGGTCGCTCGTCGCGCAGCTCATCGCCACCGTCGGACCGGACCGCCTCGGCATCGTGGTCGACACGACCGTCGAGCGGGCTGCGGCATGGGCCTGGCTTCGCTGGCTGCCCCACGAGGTGCAGCTCGCCACCGGCGGCGTCGGCGACCTCCCGGAGCAACCCTCCTCGGACCGGGCGGTCCTCACGGTGATCGACCGGACCCTCACCGACCGGGGACTGGTGTCCGGACCCGTCGTCGTGGTTGCAGGGTCGCCCGCCGAGCTGCCCGACGGGCTCGACGCGTCGGTGGCCGTCGCGGACGACGGGGCCACGGTCCGACGCTCCGACGGTCCACCGGAGCCGCTCGACGCCGAGGCGATGTCGATCGAGGCGTGCGAGCACCTGGCACGTGGGCTCTCGGCGCTGCGCGGCGGTGATCCGGACCACCAGGTGCTGCCCGCTGCGGTCGCCCTCGACGAGGTGATCGCCGACCGGGGCCTGCTGGAGGACGACGACCTCGTCCGCGAGGGCTGGCGGCGCAGTCGGGAGGATCGCCGCGCCCTGCGGGCGCCCATCGGCCGCTCGGCGTTCGGTCCGGTGCACATCGACCTGCGCGCCGACGGACCCCACGGACTCGTCGCCGGGATGACCGGCGCAGGCAAGAGCGAGCTGCTCCGAACGCTC
>JAFDWA010000151.1 GCA_018268735.1 Actinomycetota bacterium
GGCCGATCCGCTTCGTGACCAGACCCACCTCCGCCGGACCGACAGAGTGGAAGCTCCGCAGCACGACCGTCACGACGGCCAACGCCAGGAACGTCACGACGACCAGCACCACCATCGCCATGGGACACCACCTCCCGGACCCGAGCGCTCGGGCCCCTCGATCCGACACGGACGCCGGACCCTCCTGGGGAGCAGCGTACGACGCTGCGCTCACGCCCGGTCACAGCGCGGGCGGGAACACCTCGACACCGCCGATGGTCGCCCAGCCCAGTCGCAGTCGTCCCGGGCGCAGGTCTCCGGCGACATCGGCGTCCACCCGGGAGGTCCGGTACACGGCCGGTTCGAGCTCAGGTGCACCCGGCGTGCCCACGATGGAGCCGATCCGCACCGTCGAGTGCACCGCCAGTCGCTCGTGGAGCCACGTGTCGTGGTCGTAGGCGGCACCGACGAAGAGGCCGCCACGGGGGTTGAACACGTCGTCGATCACCCGGAACGTGCCGTGCCCGCCTGTGGCGCGCAGCACGAGCTGGCGGGCGCACACATCGGAGCGACGTCCCCGATCAGCAGCCCCCCTGACGTCCTCGGGCCGGAACAGGCCGAGGACGACCTCGGTGCCGTCAGGAAGGTCGCCGAGATCCAGTCGCGACTCGTCCACGGAGGCGTCCACGAGGTCAGCGGTCGCTGCTGCACGTCGCAGCGAGGCGAGGCGGTGCCGCTGGTCCGCCCCGAGCGATTCGAGCAGCCCGTCGTCGCCCAGCAGGCGCTCGAGCACCGCCCACTGCTGGATCGGCTCGAGGCGGTCGAAGACCGTTCGGGCGATCGCGAGCTGCTCCCGACGCGGGATGGCATCGAGCGCCGACACGAGCGAGGCGACGTCGGCGGTGTCGTCGGCGACGAACCGCTCGATCTCGCGGTGGATCTCCTGGGCGAGCTCGAGCTCACGCGGGGCGACCGCGTCCGAGCCGTCGGGCTCATCGTCGCTCATGTGGCGCACGCTACCGTTCGGCCGTGACGACTCCGGACCGGATCACCACGCCGATCTCCCCCGACTCGCGCACGCTGAGGACAGCGCTGCTGCTCGGAGCGACGAGCGACATCGGCATCGCCGTGCTGGCCGAGCTCGTCGAGCACGGACTCGAGCGTGCGGTGCTCGCTGCCAGGGATCCCGACGCGGCCGAGCAGCTCGTGCTCGACGCAGCACCGACGCTCCGCGTCGACGCGCTCGCCTGGGACGCGCTCGAGGTCGAGGGGCACCGGGCGTTCGTCGAGCGCGCCGCCGAGGTGCTCGGCGGGATCGACGTCGTGATCTGCGCGGTCGGGCTCCTGGGCCACCACGCGGGCCGGTCGATGGGTCCGGTCGACGTCGAGCACATGGTGCGCACGAACTTCGCCGGTCCGGCGGCGATGCTCGCAGCCGTGGGCCAGCACCTCGCGCCACGTCGCCACGGGACGATCGTCGTGCTCTCGTCGGTCGCCGGGGTCCGCGCACGACGGTCGAACTACGTCTACGGCTCCTCGAAGGCAGGCCTCGACGCGTTCGCGCAAGGGCTCGGCGACGCGCTGGTCGGCACCGGTGTCCGCTGCGTGGTCGTCCGACCGGGCTTCGTGCGGTCGCGCATGACCCACGGGCTCGACCCGGCACCGTTCAGCACCGACCCCGCAACGGTCGCTCGGGCGACGGTGGCGGCACTTCACCGGCCGGGGCAGGAGGTGGTCACGGTGCCTCGCGTGCTCGGACCGGCGTTCGCTGTGCTCCGAGCAGCGCCGAGATCGCTGTGGCGACGGGTCGCTGGTGACCGTTGACCGACGGGCCGGTCAGCTCGTCTCGGATCGGTCGAGGTCGAGCGACGCGCTGTTCATGCAGTAGCGCAGACCGGTCGGACGTGGGCCGTCGTCGAACACGTGACCGAGGTGCGCCCCGCACTTCGCACAGCGGGCCTCGATGCGCACCATCCCGTGGGAGCCGTCACGGACCTCCACGATCGCGTCAGCAGACACCGGCTCCCAGAAGCTCGGCCACCCCGACCCGGACTCGTACTTGGTGTCGCTGCGGAACAGGGGTGCGTCGCAGGCGATGCAGCGGTACGTGCCGTCGTCGTGGCAATCCCAGTACGCACCCGTGAAGGCCTGCTCGGTCCCGGCTTCCTGGGTCACGTGCCACTGCAGCGGCGTGAGCCGATCCTTCAGGCCGGCGAGATCACCAGACCCACCGCCTCGTGGTGCTGTGCTCTCATGATCGTGGTCCGTCGTCGTCATCGGTGCCTCACAGGTGGTTCCCAGTGCTGGATCGGGGCGTGCGGCGGCGTCGGCGGCGACACCGGCGCGCTCCCTGACGGCGCGCTCCCGGACGGCGCGCTCCCTGACGGCTCGCTCCCGGGTAGCGCGCCGCGGCGACGATCGAGACGACCCACCGTGATCGCCCGACTGATCCCGTCGGGCGTCAGCAGCCCGACGAGGCGACCACCGTCCAGGACCAGAGCGAGGCCACCGGACTGCATCCGCAACCGGTCGAGCACACCGGTCAGCTGCTCGGTCGGCGTGGCTGTCGGCACGCTCGCAGCGGGCAGCATCACGTCGCCGACCGTCGTCGTGGACCAGCGCTCCGCCGGAAGGCGCTGGATCTGGGCCATCGTGAGGACACCTGCGACCCCGTCGTTCCAGTCGAGGACCGGGAGCACCGTCTGGGTGGTGCCGTGCAGCGGTCCCTCCACCGCTGCAGCCACCGTCATCCATGTCCGAACAGACCGGGGATCTCGCTCCATCGCCTCTGACACCGACATCGTGCCGAGCGCCGCTTCACCCGCGTAGCGCGCCTCCTCCATCCGCGCGGCGTTCAACAGGAACCAGCCGATGAAGGCGGTCCACAGGCCGGTCAGGCTGCCGAGGACGAACACCTCCGCGAACCCCGCCGCCACGATGAGCAGCGCGACCACCCGACCTGTCCTCGCAGCCCAGATCTTCGCTTCGAGACGGTCACCTCGGACCATCCAGATCAACGCAGCGAGCACGCGACCACCGTCGAGCGGTGCTCCGGGCAGGAGGTTGAACACACCGAGGAACGCGTTCACCAGGCCGAGCCACATGAGCGCAGCGAGGTAGAGGCGAGGGACGTCGAGACGGCCGAGTCCGATCGCTGCACCGACGGAGACCGCCGCCACCAGGAAGCTCATCGCCGGGCCGGCCAGTGCGATCCGCAGCTCGGCCGAGGCCTTGGTCGCATCGGAGTTGAGGCGGGCGACACCGCCGAACATCCACAGCGTGATCCCCTCGACCTCGATGCCGTTGCGGCGGGCGACCACCGAGTGGCCCAGCTCGTGGGCGAGGAGCGAGCCGATGAAGAACAGGGCACCGAGCGTCGCGACCGACCAGTACGCCACCGGCGAGAGACCCGGCTCTGCATCCGGGAGCACCGACGCGGCGAGGATCCAGGCGAGCATCGCGCCGAAGAGCAGGACGCCGAGATCGAACGCGATCTCGACACCGAGGATCCGTCCCAGTCGTATGCCTGCCGTGCGCATCTGGCTTCCTCGAGGGCCGTCCACCGTGGACGACGCTGTAGGTGTCAACGCACGCTACACAACAGGTGTTCCCGGAGCTCTGCGGGCGGTCCTGGACAGCACTGGCCCCGGACAGCAACAGACCCCCGGCCGCAGAGTAGGAGGGAAGGGAAGAACTCTACGGCCAGGGGTCGTTGTGGTTCCTTTCTAGCGCGGCCCCGACCCGTTCGCACGGTCATCGGCAGGTGAACGAGAGCACACCCACCGACGCGCGGTGAACGTCCTCAGATACGGACGAAGCAGAGGTCGGTGGTGCCGTCCTGCTCGGTGGTGAGCGAAGGGTCGAGGCGGAATCCGCTCGGATGCGTCCATGCGGCCAGCTCCGCAGGACCGGTGGACGGGTGCTCGACGAGGTGGCGTGCCAACGCCCCCTTCAACAGCTTGTTCCAGTGCGACACCGCCACCAGATCACCAGCGCTGTTCGGTTCCAGGAAGGTCGCACGGAGTTGCGGCACCCCGACCAGGGCCACAGCGGCGGCGTGCTCTCGCGGCAGGAGGTTCCACACCTGTCGCCCCTCGCATCGCTCGCGCAGCGTGTCGGTCAACGGTTCGCGCCACCAGCTCGACAGCCGACCGAGCCCACCGAGCGAGACGCCCATCTTGAGCTTGTGGTCGGGGATCGGATCCGACGGGACGACGAGCCCGAACACGCCGGACGGGATCACCAGCATGCTCTCGGCACGCCGACGTGCCGCCGCCGGCAGCGACGCGAGGTCCAGAGCGCCGTACAGGACCCCGGTGAACCGTTCGATCGCCGGCATCGTCGGCGCGTCCGCGATGTCCCGGTTCGCCGCTGTGGCCGCTGCCAGCGCGTCTCCCTTGACGCCGAGCAGCTTCGCCCGCGCCGTGACGTTGGCCCGCATGGCCGAGCGCAGCGCTGCCATGACCCGAAGGCGCTGGTGGTCGAGGTCGATCGCCATCGTCGCCGGTCGCCACGGCGGGCCGACTCCGCCCGATGCCTTGCCCTCCGAGGGTGGGATCAGGACGAGCGGATCCACGACCGACCCGAACGGGACAGCTTTCGAAGCACCGGATCTGTGATCGGTCGGTAGCGGTGCGTCCATGATCCAGGAGTATTGCGCCGCGGTTCAGTCGAGGCCGACAACCGTGGCGAGCGCCTCGTCGACGGCTCCGACATGCTCGACGAGGACCCGTGTCGCCTCACCCCGAGGCACGGAGAGACTCCAGGACGTCCGCGACGAGACGCATCTCTGTGCGGTCGTCGGCATCGGCCTCGTCGTCCAACCTGACCGAGAACGCGTGCGCCACGAGCCAGGTGCATCACAGATCGGAGGACGACCCAGCACGGGTTGATGTGCGGTGCAGTCATCTCGCGGGGCCCGATGCGCCTGGGCGGGGTGTGAGGTAGCCGGTCATCACTTGCGGACCACGAACCCAGGGCTCACCCTCCTCGCCGGTCCCGAGGTCACGGCCGCTGACGGGGTCGACGATCCTCGATTCCGTGGTCGGAGCAGTGACGCCAACGGACCCCGAACGAGCGTTGCCGAACGGCGTGAGGTGCGTCGTCGGTGAGCACTCGGTCAGGCCGTAGCCCTGGACCACCTGGCAATCGAGGCGTCGAGCCACTTCGACCTGAAGCTCGGCCGAGAGTGGTGCGGCTCCGGAGTTGATGAACTCGAGGGCCGACGAGTCGTACTCGTCGACGACCACGATCTGATCGACCGACGTACC
>JAFDWA010000152.1 GCA_018268735.1 Actinomycetota bacterium
CCGAGCAGCGTGGTCACCACATGCGAGCCGACGAACCCGGTCGCTCCGGTGACCAGCACGTGCATCGCAGCGAGCGTAGCGACGGTCCCGGTGGTGTGGTTCGGGGCTCCGGCTCAGGCCGGCATCGGCTCAGGCCGGCATCTGAGCGTCGGGACCGTCGAGGGACCGGTACGGCGGGATCAAGCGTGCGAGCAGCGCGACGACGACCGGGAGCGCCAGCGAGACGACCAGCACGAGCGTCGCCGACCTGTTCCACGGGCCGTCGGAGCCGGGACGCATCCGGGTCACCGCAACGGCGAGGAGCAGGAACGCGGCGGTGAGCCCGAGAGCGACGCCGACGCCGGTGAGCGTCGCTGCGGTGAGCGACGCGAGCCGTCTGGCCAACCGTGGACTCGCTCCCAGGACACGCAGGACACGCGCGGCCTCGCCGTGCTCGCGCCGGTGCGCAGCCGTCGCCGCCAGGGTCACGACGAGCAGCACGACCAGCCACGGCCACACGATCCAGACGTGCCGTCCACCGAGGACCGTCGCCCCGCTGTCCTTGGTGGAGCGGAGCTGGTCGAACCTCGGGTCGTCGAAGCCGATCGCAAGTCCCTTCTGCTCTGCGATGTCGATGATCCGACTCGCCTGCGTGTCGCTCAGTCCGGCGGCCGGGCCGATGAGGGCCGGTCGAGGATCCGCGAGTCGGAGGTCCTCGGACGCGGATGAGGCCAGCAGCACGGCGTTGGCCCCGGACGGGACGGAGCCCACCCGCACCGGCACACCGGCGACGGTCTGGTTCTCGATGCCGGCGATGTCGAACGGGGTGACGGCGTTGCCGGCGTTCAGAAGGTCGACCGTCGCGGGTGCCAGCCCGACCCCCTCGGCGCGTTGCAGCACCAGGACCGTCGGCGTGAACCCCGACGGGCACGCGGGGCAGGGACCGGTCCACTCCCCGACGACGCCGGACGAGGTCGTCAGCCCAGCCCCAGCGAGCTCGGCGGCCAGACCGTCGGGCAGTCGTGTCGGAGCAGTCGGCTTCGCTGGCGTGGGTTCGGAGCCGCGCAGCACCCATGCTGTCGGGGCGCCGCTTCCGTTGCTGCTGGGTTCCGGCATTGCCTGGACCAGCACGCTCGAACCTGGCACCAGCGGCGCCGGAGGCCTCGTCGGAGCGAGCGCGGTGCTCGGGGTGCCCGGGACGGGCGGTGCAGTGACCAGGAGCGTCGTAGTGGGCACGGCGACGGGGCTCGCGGTCTCCGACGTCGACGGGGCCGGCTCGACCAGCGAGGAGGCCGAAGCGTTCACGTAGTCGGACGTGCCGAAGCCCGCGGTGGCGGTGCCGGCGACCGCGACGAACACCCAGGTGGCGACCACGACGATCGTGGCCGTCGAGCCGAGCCAGCGGTGGCGGAGATCACGGTCGACGACCCGGCCGATGGGGTCACGAGCGAGGACCAGCCGCGTGAGGCGCAACGCACCGAACCCACACGCCAGCCACAGCACCAGGAGTACGACGGCACCACCGAGGCTCGCAGAACCCACGAACCAGCCCATCGTGCCGGCCAGGGCGCCGCCCAAGACCACCCAGGCAAGCGCTCCGAGCAGGAGCCATCCGACCCAACCGATCCTGGGTGACCCGCCGGCCGGACGGGTGACCCGGTCGCGTCCGTCGAGCAGAGCGGCGGCCGCCATCCGTCGCGAGGGGCGACTGACGATGACGGCGCCCAGACCGGCAGCCGCGACGGCGACAGCGACCAGCGGAAGGATCCAGGGCCAGTCGAACGCAGCGTCGACCGCCGCCGCCCATCCGGGAAGACGGAGGCGCACCCACATGAGCCGACCGAGCACGGCTGCGACGACGCCGAGGATCGTCGCGGGCAGCGCAACGACGATGGCTTCGGAGGCCGCCGCCATGGCGAGCTGTCCGTCGCCGGCTCCGTTCACCGCGAGGAGTCCGTTCGCGCGCATCCGACGACGGGCACCGATGCCGACCGTCGCGCCGGCAAGCAACGCGACGAACGCCACGACCAACCCAAGCGCGAGCGTCATCGTGCCGAGAGGTGCAGCCGAGTGCCCCACCAAGGTGGTTCCGTCGGGTGCGATCCCGCCGGGGTCGTTGCGACCATACGGCCCCTGGACGGCGACACCAGGGATGGCCGCGCCGGTGATGGCCGATCCCTCGACGCCGGGTCCGTCCATGCCGATCGAGGATGCCGGTGGTGCGACCCCACCGGCGGGAAGACCGACGTATGCGCGCACCGTCGCCTCGGGTGATGGTGACGCCGAGGAGACGGGGACGAGCTCACCGGGCGCGACCGCCGCAGCGCGTGGCGAACCGTTGCCGATCGCTCCGATGGTGCCGATCCCGACGACGACGAGGGTCCGCTCCGAGCCGGTGAGCCGGATCCGTCCACCGATCCGGAGGTCGGTGGCCTCCGCAAGCGCAGGACTCAACACGGCCTCGCCGCGGCGCGGTACACGGCCCTGGAGGAGTCCGATGACGCCGTGGAGGAGAGGATCGTTCCAGTCGGCCATGTGCACCGAGCCAGACCCACCCCGGT
The DNA here is from genome assembly GCA_018268735.1 of Actinomycetota bacterium. GTDB lineage: Bacteria > Actinomycetota > Acidimicrobiia > Acidimicrobiales > Microtrichaceae > Dermatobacter. The sequence goes on from JAFDWA010000152.1 coordinate 2,541, forward strand.
GATCACCGGTGAGGACGAGCCCGGTCACGGTCTCCTCGACCTGGAGCCTGGAACCCGTCGGCAGCGCCGAACGCACCGCCTCGGCGACACGGGGCACCTCGGTCGCCGGCGACACCGAACCGTCGTAGACGACGTCTGCGCTGCCGAACGCGCCGTCGACGGAACCAACAGCAAGGTGGTGACCCCAGAGGACCGACAGCGCTGCGGCACCGACGGCGACCGCTGCAGCCACCAGGAGCGCTGTCCATGCCGTGCGCAGCGGTGAGCGCCAAGCGAGTCGCCTGGCGCGACGCAGGAGTGCGCCCCACGGCGCCCACCGGGAGGTCATCGTGCTGCCTGCGCTGAGCGGTCCGCTAGCACCCCGTCGCGGAGGTAGACGACGCGGTCGCCCCAGCCGGCAACCGCCGGATCGTGGGTGGCAAGCAGCACAGCGGTCCCGGCGGCGTCGCAGCGGCGGCGCAGGAGCCGCATGACCGACTCGGCGGTGAGAGCGTCGAGCGCGCCGGTCGGCTCATCGGCGACGAGCAGGTGACGGGGACCGACGAGCGACCGGGCGATTGCGGCACGCTGCTGCTCCCCACCCGACAGGGCCGAGGGGAACTGCCGTGCAAGTTCGGCGATGCCGACGTCCTCCAGCGCTGCCATCGCCTCCCGCATGGCCTCACGACGGCGGACGCCGTCCAGCTCGAGCGGGAGCGACACGTTCTCGGCGACGGTCAGCGAGTCGAGCAGGTTCCAACGCTGCTCGACGTATCCGACAGATCCTCGGCGGAGCTCCGCGAGCTCACTGGCGGAGAGGACCCAGAGGTGCTCGCCGTTGATCACCGGCATGCCCCGCTCGGGTCGGTCGAGGCCCGCCGCGATGCGCAGCAGCGTCGTCTTGCCGGAACCGGACGGCCCCATGAGCACGACGAGCTCACCTTCGGCAACGTCCAGGTCCACGCCGTCGAGGACGCTGCGACGGTAGCGACCGTCTGGCACCGACTGGGCGACATCGACGAGTCGCAGCACCGTCCGACGCGGTGTCGGCACAGCGTCGTCGGGCAGAGCCTGATCGGGCGGGTCGTCGGGAAGGGTGGCGGACACGGCGGGATCCTCCGTCGGTTCGATCGTCTCGGTCATCGTCTCCCCTTCAGCTTCTCCGCACCTCTTGGTCTGCTCCGCTTCGGCCGGAGCGCGTCGTGGCGCTGTCGGCACTGCTCCAGCCAGCGCAGCTCGCCGTCGATCTGAGCGATCACCGCGTCGAGCGCGAACAGCCGGGCGAGGTCCTCCGGATCGGCAGCGGCCTTGAGCCGCGTGTAGCGCTGCAGCTCCTCGGTGGTCGCGACCTGTTGCGCGTCGATCACCCCGTCGAGGTCGACGTCGTCGAGCGACGCCGCGAGCGTGAGCTTGATGACCAGTTCGTCACGGTCCGGAGCGGGTCGGGTGCGGGGTCGGGCGAACCAGCCATCGACCTCCCTACGACCCGCGTCGGTGAGCGCGTACAGGCGCTGGTCCTGGGATCCGTGACCCGCAGGAGCGGTACCGGCCTCCACGACCAGTCCATCGCGCTCCAGACGCGACAACGTCGTGTACACCTGGCCGACGTTGAGCTCCCACAGCGCGCCGGTGCGCTCCTCGAGCTCCTTCTTGAGCTCATAGCCGTGGTGGCCGCCAGAACCCAGCAGAGCCAACAGCCCGTTTCGCACCGACATGGCCCTCGTCCCGCTTGCTGCCGACCGACGATTACCTACGCAGTAAGTATATACTGGGTAGGTGTCGACCACAACGTCGTCGACGCCGTCGACGACGGCCCCCGGCTCCCGGTGCTAGATCATTCGGCCATGTCCGCAGCTGTGACCCCGACCGACGGCGACCACGTCGTCGTGAACACGACACTCGGCGACCTCCGGGGCGACTGGCACGACGGCATCGCCCGCTTCGCCGGCATCCCGTTCGCCGCGCCGCCGGTTGGACCGCTCCGCTTCCGCCCACCCGCCCCGATGACGCCGTGGTCCGGTGTGCGCGACGCCACCGCGTTCGGTGCGGTGTCGCCGCAGAACCCCTCGATGATGGACGCTCTCTTCGGAGGCGAGGCCGAGGCGTGGGACGAGGACTGCCTGCACCTCAACGTGTGGACCGCCACGCCATCGGTGGGTGCAGGCCCCGACGAGGCCGACGCCCTGAAGCCCGTCATGGTGTGGATCCACGGCGGCGGGTTCGAGATGGGTTCCGGCTCCTCGCCGCTCTACCACGGCTCGGGCTTCGCACGCGACGGCGTCGTGTTCGTCAGCATCAACTACCGGCTCGGGTCCCTCGGGTTCCTCGACCTGAGCTCCTTCGACCCGGCCGAGGCCGGGTCCGGCAACGTCGGGCTGCTCGACCAGGTCGCCGCACTCGAATGGGTGCGCGACAACATCGCGAGATTCGGCGGCGACCCGGACAACGTCACGATCTTCGGCGAGTCCGCCGGGTCGATGAGCGTGTCGCTGCTGCTCACCGTCGAACGGGCACAGGGCCTGTTCCACCGGGCGATCGCCCAGTCCGGCGGCCTGTTGACGAAGACCTCGGCGCACGCAGCGGCAGATGCCGCCGAGTTCCTCGCGGCGACCGGTGCCACATCGGTCGCGGAGCTCCGAGAGCTGCCGGTCGAGAAGCTGCTCGAAGCGCACGCTGCGATGAACCTCGCCAGGATCTCGGACCCCGAAGGGGTCATCAGC
>JAFDWA010000153.1 GCA_018268735.1 Actinomycetota bacterium
CGAGGCCGCCGACGATCGTGCTGATGGCCGGGCTCCAGGGTTCGGGCAAGACCACGAACTCGGCGAAGCTCGCGCGTTGGTTCAAGGCGCAGGGCCGCAACCCGATCCTCGTCGGCGCGGACCTCCAGCGGCCCGCAGCCGTGCAGCAGCTGCGCACGCTCGGCGCTCAGATCGACGTGCCTGTGTGGTCGGCCCCCGACGACGTCGTCGCAGCAGGCGACGGGGACCCGGTGGCCGTCGCCCGCGGAGCGGTCGACGAGGCGCGCCGTCGGGGACGTGACGTGCTGATCGTCGACACGGCGGGTCGACTCGCCGTCGACGCCGAGATGATGGAGCAGGTCCGGCGGATCTCCGACGAGCTGGACCCCGCCTACACCTTCCTCGTCGTCGACGCGATGACCGGCCAGGACGCGGTCACGGTCGCGGAGTCGTTCCACCGAACCCTCGAGCTCGACGGCGTGATCCTCACCAAGCTGGACGGCGACGCACGAGGCGGCGCTGCCCTGTCGGTCAAGGAGGTGGTGGGTCGCCCGATCGCGTTCGCCTCGACGGGGGAGAAGCTGGAGGACTTCGACCTGTTCCACCCGGATCGGCTGGCGGGTCGGATCCTCGGTGAGGGCGACCTGGCGACGCTCATCGAGAAGGCGGAGACGGCCTTCGAGGAGGAGGAGGCCGAGGCGGCTGCCGCCCGTCTGCTGGAGGGGACCTTCACCCTCGACGACTTCCTCGACCAGATGCAGGCGCTCAAGAAGATGGGTCCGCTGTCGGGGATCATGTCGATGCTCCCCGGCGTGCCCAAGGAGGTGCGCGACGTCGAGATCGACGACCGCCAGCTCGCGCACGTGGAGGCGATCATCAAGTCGATGACGCCCGCGGAGCGGGTCGAGCCGGACCTCGTCGACGGGTCGAGGCGCAACCGGATCGCGAGCGGTTCGGGCACCTCGCCCAACGAGGTGACCACCCTCATCACGCAGTTCAAGCAGATGCGCCAGATGATGAAGGAGATGGGCAAGGCCCCTCGGCGTCGGAAGGCGAAGGGCAAGGGGGGCACGAAGAAGGCCAAGAAGGGCGGACGGGTCACCGCGAAGGGCCCCGCGAAGGTCAACAAGGCGGCCTTCGCGCTGCCCAGCCTCGAAGAGATGGAGGCGCAGCTCCCCAAGGGCGGCGGCTTCCCGAAGCTGGGCTGAGCGCCGTGCCGCCGATCGGACCGGCCCGGGGAGCTTGCCTCTGCCGGCCGCGCCGACCAAGATGGACCGCTGCCCTGGGCCGGCCCGCACCGCGTGCACGGCGCAGTGGCCGACACCTCTGACAGCCGATCTCGTTGACCAGCAGAAGGAACTCCTGTGGCCGTTCGACTCCGCCTCATGCGGATGGGAAAGAAGAAGCAGCCCACGTACCGCATCGTCGCGGCCGACTCGCGCTCCCCACGCGACGGGCGCTTCATCGAGGTCGTCGGAACCTACGACCCACGCCGTGAGCCCTCCGCTGTGACCGTCGACAACGACAAGGCGGTCGACTGGCTGCGAAAGGGCGCACAGCCCTCGGATCGGGTCCAGAAGCTGCTGCAGATCTCCGGCGCCTGGGACGAGTTCCAGTCGGCCAAGGCCGCCCGGTGAGCGACGACTCGGTCGACGACGACCGACCCCGTCCCGTGCACGCCGCCGCGGTGCTCGAGCACATCGCGACCTCTCTCGTCGACGTCCCCGACGGTGTGCGCGTCGACGTCGACGACAGCACCCATCGAACCCAGGTGAACCTCCGGGTGGCCGACGGCGACATGGGCAGGATCATCGGCAAGCGTGGGCGCATGGCCAACGCGATCCGGACCGTGACGCGGGCCGGTGCCGCTCGTGACGGCGTCGAGATCGACGTCGAGTTCCTCGACTGAACCCGACGGCGACGCGGTGGGCGACCCCCCAGCGCTGCTCGAGGTCGGACGCATCGCGAAGGCCCACGGCCTGACCGGTGAGGTCAACGTCGTGCTGGTGACGAACCGCGCCGAGCGGTTGGATCCCGGCTCGGTGCTCTCGACCGACCGCGGCGAGCTCGTCGTCGAGAGCTCGCGTCGCCACGGAGACCGCTGGTTGGTGCGCTTCAGCGGCTACGACGACCGCACCGCTGCGGAGTCCCTCCGGGGCGTCGAGCTGCGCGGCGCGCCGATCGAGGATCCCGACGAGCTGTGGGTGCACGAGCTCATCGGTGCACGGGTGTCCAGCTCCGACGGGGTGGACCGCGGCGTCGTGGTGGCAGTCCAGGACAACCCGGCGGCGGACCTGCTGGTCCTCGATTCGGGGGCGCTCGTCCCCGTCGTGTTCGTCGTCGCCGGACCGGTCGACGGCGTGGTGCACGTCGAGGTGCCTGACGGACTCTTCGAGCTCGGGACCTGAACGCCTCCGACCACAGGCGGCGAACCAGCGTGCGCATCGACGTCATCACGATCTTCCCCGACATGGTCGAGGACTTCGCCGGCCGGAGCCTCCTGGGCAGGGCCCGCGAGCGCGGTCGGCTCGACATCCGCGTGCACGACCTGCGCGACGCCACCAGCGACGTGCACAGGACTGTCGACGATGCGCCCTTCGGCGGTGGTGCCGGCATGGTCCTGCTGCCCGGACCTGTGTTCGACACCGTCGAGCGGGTGGCGCCGCCGCGACCGCTGTTCCTGCTCGGTCCCGGCGGTCGCCGACTCGATCAGGCGATGGCCCGCGATCTCGCTGCCTCCGACGGGTTCTCCTTGCTCTGCGGACGCTACGAAGGCGTCGACGACCGGATCCGGACCGACCTGGTCGACGACGAGCTCTCCATCGGCGACGTCGTGCTGGCCGGCGGGGAGGTCGCGGCGATGGTCGTGCTGGAGGCGGTCGGCCGGCTCGTCCCGGGCGTGATGGGCAACGAGACCTCCGCGGTCGAGGAGTCCTTCGCCGACGGCCTGCTCGAGCACCCGCAGTTCACCCGGCCAGCGGAGTTCCGGGGTCTGTCGGTTCCCGACGTGCTGCGCTCCGGCGACCATGCTCGCATCGCTCGGTGGCGTCGGGCCGCGGCGCTCGATCGCACCTCGATGCACCGGCCCGATCTGATCCGGGCACGAGGCGGGCTGACACCTGAGGATCGCCGACTGCTGGCAGAGTTCGGGTTCGACGTGAGCGGAGCAGGAGAGGACCGATGATGCAGGGATCGCAGCGATGGGGTCGAGCGGTCGTCGGTCGCGCCGCTGTCGTGGTCCTGGCCGCGATCGCGGTCCTCGCGGGTGGATGCACGACCACCGAGGGCTCGGCATCGCCGGGTGCGTCGGCATCCAAGCGGTCGACGACCGCATCGACCGCGCCGCATCCCGAGTGCACGCCCGACGTCCCCAAGCAGGTCGCCGCAGCGCCGGTGGTCGGGTCGACGACCGACATCGACGTCACCTCCTTCGACGGGACCCGCATCCGGGCCCACTGGTTCCCCGTCGGGTCGCCGATCGCGCCGGTGCCGACGGTGCTCATGGGCCCGGGCTGGGGCATGCCCGGCGACACCAACGTCGATGCCGTGGGCGTGCTCGGAGCGGTCAACATCGCGACGCTGCGCAACGCCGGCTACAACGTCCTGACCTGGGATCCCCGCGGCTTCGGAGCCTCCGGCGGTCAGGCCACGGTCGACTCGGTGGACAACGAGGCACGTGACGTCCAGCAGCTCATCACCTGGGTCGCCGCCCAGCCGGCCGCTCGCAGCGACGGTCCCGGTGACCCCCGGGTGGGCATGGTGGGAGGCTCCTACGGCGGCGGCATCCAGTTCGTCACTGCCGCCATCGACTGCCGGATCGATGCGATCGTCCCGATCATCGCGTGGCACTCGCTCGTGACGAGCCTCTACAAGGACCAGACGGTCAAGGAGGGGTGGGCGACGATCCTCGCCTCGGTCGCCATGTCGGCGTCGCTCGATCCGCACATCACGTCTGCAGACGACCGAGCGGTCGCCGACGGCGTGCTCAGCGCCGACGACGTCGCCTGGTTCGCTGCACGCGGACCCGGCGACCTGGTCAAGCGGATCACCGCGCCGACGATGGTCGTCGGCGGGACCGTCGACACCCTTTTCACGCTCGACGAGGACGTCGGCAACTACCGGATCCTGCGCGACGCCGGGGTGCCGGTGTCCATGTACTGGTTCTGCGGAGGCCACGGCGTCTGCCTCACCGACAAGGGCGACGAGCAGCGGATGGTCCGGCGGATCGTGGCGTGGCTGGACCGCTGGGTGAAGCAGGACCGATCCGTCGACGTCGGGCCGCGGATCGACGTCATGGATCAGGCCGGGGTCCGCTACACCGCGGACGACTACCCGATGAGGTCGGGGCCACCGATCACCGCAACGGGCTCGGGGACGCTCGCGCTCGCAGCCGGGGGTGGGTCCGGCCCGGCGGTGATCCCAGCGGGCAAGGCCGACGGGCTGGCGGACGTCGTCAGCGGCATCACTCCGTGGCCCGCGACCCGATCGCTCGATGTGGCGATCCCGGTGGCCGGCGACGCGCTGGTCCTCGGGGCGCCGCAGCTGGAGCTGACCTACACCGGGTCGACTCCGCCGGGTGCGCGTCCGACGCGGCTGTTCGCCCAAGTCGTCGACCGCGCCTCGGGGACCGTGGTCGGCAACCAGGTGACGCCCGTGCCGATCACCCTCGACGGCGTGCAGCACCAGGTGTCGGTGCCCCTCGAGGTGATCGCACAGAAGGTGGCTCCCACCTCGCGCCTGCAGCTGCAGCTCGTCGCGACGACGACCGCCTACTCCATCCCCCGACTCGGCGGCACGATCACGGTGGCGAAGGCGGCGATCTCGCTGCCCACGGTGACCGGCTACACCGTCGTGCACTGACGTGGGCCGACCCGCAGGTTTCGACCTGGTGGTCGCCTCCACTATCATCGCCGAGCTGTGCGCCGGACCCGCCGGATGCGGGCCGTTCGACGGCGCTCCCAGGAGATCCCATGAAGACCACCGACGCCATCGACCAGGCCAGCCTCCGCACCGACATCCCGGACTTCGCGCCGGGTGACACGCTGAAGGTGCACGTGAAGGTGATCGAGGGCAACAAGGAGCGCGTCCAGGTGTTCCAGGGTGCCGTCATCGCCCGCCAGGGTGGTGGCCTGCAGGAGACGTTCACGGTTCGCAAGCTCTCCTACGGCGTCGGTGTCGAGCGCACCTTCCCGTTGCACTCGCCGATCATCGATCGCATCGAGCTGCACACGCGCGGCGACGTGCGACGCGCCAAG
>JAFDWA010000154.1 GCA_018268735.1 Actinomycetota bacterium
CGTCACCGGCAGGGTGACGGCGAGGTGGTCGCCGTCACGTGCGAACAGCGAATGCGGCTCCACGTGCACGCGGACGTAGAGGTCGCCATCGGGACCGCCGTTCGCACCGGCGCCGCCGCGGCCCTTCACGCGGATCCGCTGGCCGTCGCGGACACCCTGAGGGATGCGCACCTTGACCTGTCGTGGCCGCCGCACGGCCCCGATCCCGCCGCAGGTCGCGCACGGGGTGTCGATGATGCGACCGCGCCCACCGCAGCGCTGGCACGGCTGGCTGAAGGAGAACGGTCCCTGGTTCTGGGCGATCGCTCCGGTCCCACCGCAGTCCGGGCAAGCGCGAGGGCTGGTCCCGGCCGCTGCGCCGCTGCCGTGGCAATCCGCGCAGCGGACGTCGGAGACGACGTTGACGGTGGTGGTCGCGCCGCGGGAGGCGTCCTCGAAGCTCATCGTCAGCGTCGCTTCGATGTCGGTCCCACGACGCGGTCCGCCGGCACCCTGGCGAGCGCCGCCCTGGCGCCCCCTGGAGAACAACCCACCCAGGAGATCGGACAGGTCACCCTCGAAGCGGATCCCGGAGCCGTCGCCGAAGCCTCCGGGTGCGAACCCGCCCGGTCCGAAGCCTCCTGCCATCGGGCCCATTCGGCGAACTTCGTCGTACTGCTCGCGCTTGTCGGGATCGCCGATCACCTCGTAAGCGGAGGACACCTCCTTGAAGCGCTCCTCCGCTGTCGGATCGTCGGGGTTGGCGTCGGGATGCAGCTGACGTGCCAGCTTGCGGTACGCCTTGGTGATCTCCTTCTGATCGGCCTTCTCCGACACGCCGAGGACCGCGTAGTAGTCCTTCTCGAACCACTCGCGCTGCGGCGAGGACACGTCGTCAGCCCTTGACCTTGACCATCGCCGGGCGCACGACATGGCCGTTCCACAGGTAGCCGGGCCGGAGGACCTCGACCACCAGCGGATCGCCGTCGCCCTCCTCGTGCAGCACGGCCTCGTGGACGTTCGGGTCGAACTCGACGTCCACCTCCGCGACCCGGACCAACCCGCGCTTCTCCAACGTGCCGGTGAGCTGCGACTGGATCGGAAGGATGTCGTCGTGGCCGGCGACGACGCCGGCATCGCAGGCGTCGAGCACCGGGAGGAGCTCCTCGACGAGCCCGAGCGCGGCGGTCGCCCGCTGCTCGACCCGTTGCGCCTCGACCCGACGCTTGTAGTTGTCGAAGTCGGCCTTCACCCGCTGCACGAGGTCGCGCAGCTCGTCGCGCTCGGACTCCATCCGCTGCGCGAGGTCCACCGCCTCCACGACCGCCTCCTCCGCGGTCAGGCCGAGCTCGTCCGCCTCCACTGCGGCAGCGAGGAGATCCGCCTCGAGTTGCGCCTCGACGGCGTCGGACGCGTCGGATGTCGACCTGTCGTGGGTGAGGTCGTCCTCGACGACCTCACCCACCGCGACGTCGTCGTCCGAGATGGACCCATCGACCACGGCATCGCCGGAGCTCTGGGCGTCGCCGGAGCGGACACCGTGAGCGTCGGAGGTCACTTGCCCTCCTCGTCGATGACCTCGGCGTCGATGACCTCGTCGTCCGATGCCGCGGCGTCACCGGTGGAACCGGCAGATCCACCGGACTCCTCTCGCGTTGCCTGCTCGTACATCGCATGGGAGAGCTGCTGGCTTGCTGCCATCAACTCCTCGGTGGCCTTGTTCATCCGGTCGACATCGGATCCGCCCAGCGCCTCCTTCAGCTCCGCGAGGGCCGACTCCACCGACTGCTTCCCGGCAGGGTCGACCTTGTCGCCCTGTTCACGCAGCAACTTCTCGGTCTGGTAGACGAGCGAGTCCGCCCGGTTCCGGGCATCCACCTCGTCCTTGCGACGCCGGTCCTCGTCGGCGTGGGACTCGGCGTCGCGGACCATCTGGTCGATCTGGTCCTTCGACAGCGACGACTGACCGGAGATCGTGATCGACTGCTCCTTGTTGGTGGCCCGGTCCTTGGCCGAGACGTTGACGATGCCGTTGGCGTCGATGTCGAATGTGACCTCGATCTGCGGCACGCCGCGCGGAGCGAGCGGCAGGTCCACGAGCTGGAACTTGCCCAGGGTCTTGTTGAAGTCCGACATCTCGCGCTCGCCCTGCAGGACGTGGATCTCGACCGACGGCTGGTTGTCCTCCGCCGTGGTGAACACCTCGGTCTTCTTGGTCGGGATCGTCGTGTTGCGCTCGATGAGCTTGGTCATGACGCCGCCCTTCGTCTCGATGCCGAGCGAGAGCGGGGTCACGTCGAGCAGCAGCACGTCCTTGACGTCGCCCTTGAGCACACCTGCCTGGATCGCCGCGCCCATGGCGACCACCTCGTCGGGGTTCACTCCCTTGTGCGGCTCACGCCCGGTGAGGCCTTCGACGAGCTCCTGCACCGCCGGCATCCGGGTGGAGCCACCGACCATGATCACGTGGTCGACCTGGTCCTTCGAGACCCCCGCGTCAGCGAGTGCCTGCTCGAACGGGACCTTGCACCGCTCGATCAGGTCCGCCGTCATCTCCTGGAACTTGGAGCGGCTCAGCGCGTAGTCGAGGTGCAGCGGTCCCGAGTCGGTCGCCGTGATGAACGGCAGGTTGATCTGCGTCTGGGCGACCTGCGACAGCTCGATCTTGGCCTTCTCGGCAGCCTCCTTGAGACGCTGCAGCGCCATGTTGTCCTTGCCCAGGTCGACGCCGTGGTCGCCCTTGAAGGAGTCGACGAGCCAGTCGATCACCCGCTGGTCCCAGTCGTCGCCACCGAGGCTCGTGTCGCCGTGGGTGGACTTCACCTCGAACACGCCGTCGCCGATCTCCAGCACCGACACGTCGAACGTGCCACCTCCGAGGTCGAACACGAGGATGGTCTGGTCGTCAGCCTCCTTGTCCATGCCGTACGCGAGCGCCGCGGCGGTCGGCTCGTTGATGATCCGCAGCACCTCGAGCCCGGCGATCTGGCCGGCCTCCTTCGTCGCGGTGCGCTGTGCGTCGTCGAAGTAGGCGGGCACGGTGATCACCGCCTGGGTCACCGTGTCACCCAGGTAGGACTCGGCGTCGCGCTTCAGCTTCATCAGGATGCGCGCCGAGATCTCCTGGGACGCGTACTTCTTGCCGTCGATGTCGATGCTCCAGTTGGTCCCCATGTGGCGCTTGACCGAACGGATCGTGCGATCTGCGTTCGTCACCGCCTGCCGCTTGGCGACCTCACCGACGAGGACCTCGCCGTCCCGGGCGAAGGCCACCACCGACGGGGTCGTCCGCGCGCCTTCCGCGTTGGGGATGACCACGGCGTCACCCGCCTCGAGCGCGCTCACGACGGAGTTCGTGGTTCCGAGATCGATTCCGACCGCCTTGGGCATGGGGTTGCTCACTTTCCTCTGTGTGGTTCGACGGGTCGCTGCGCTCCCCGACCTCCGGGTCCTGTGTCGTCTGGAACCGAGGTTACGGGGCCACGGACCAAACGTGCATTCACTGACACGCAGCAGTGTAGCAAAGTTGAGCGTTGCATTGTCAATCACTGCTGAGAGGTTCCTCCTGCGATGGACACAGGCAGCGGTCCGGGAGCACCATCAGTGCTCCGGCGTCGAGCTCGGCCCGGCGATCACAGGAGGTCGAGATGCACCAGCTGGTCCTGCTCCGCCACGGCGAGAGCGAGTGGAACGAGCGGAACCTCTTCACCGGCTGGTTCGACTGCGATCTGACCGTCGCCGGCCGATCGGAAGCCACTGCTGCCGGCGACATGCTCACCGAGGCCGGCCTGGAGCCCGACATCGTGCACACGTCGCTGCAGCTGCGTGCGATCCGCACGGCCAACCTCGCCCTCGAGCGGATGGGAAGGCTCTGGGTGCCCGTGCGCCGGACCTGGCGTCTGAACGAACGTCACTACGGGGACCTGACCGGACGCAACAAGCGGGAGACCGTCGAGCGCTACGGCGAGGAGCAGGTGCTCGTCTGGCGACGGAGCTACGACACGGCGCCACCCGGGATCGCTGCCGACAACGAGTTCAACCCCAACCACGACCCCCGCTACGCCTCGTTGCCGCCGGAGCTGGTCCCGAACGCCGAGTGCCTCGCCGACGTCGTCGCGCGGATGCTGCCGTGGTGGTACGACGCGATCGTCCCGGACCTCGCCGCCGGCGCCACCGTGCTCGTCGCCGCCCACGGCAACTCGCTGCGCGCCCTCGTGAAGCACCTGCTCGACATCTCCGACGCAGACATCACCGAGCTGAACATCCCCACCGGCGTCCCGCTGCTGTTCGAGCTCGACGAGTCGTTCCGTCCGGTGGAGGACCGTCCCATCGAGGAGCGCTACCTCATGGACGAGGCCGCGGTCCGGGCGAAGGCCGACGCAGTGGCACGCCAGGCGGCCGGCGGCTGATCGCGGGCGATCCCTGCATCGGGAACGTCGTGCACCGCGAGCATCCGGCGGTCGACGGCGCGGCGAGACCTGCCGAGAGCAGGGTGGGGCGATGGGTCGGTGCTCCCGCGAGGACCGGGCTCGTGCTCACACGACGTCGGCCGCCAGCGGCACAGCGGTGAGGTCGATGACCGAGCCCACCGGCGGATCGAGGTCGAGGCGGTCCTCCACCTCGGCCCACAGCCGTCGGTACGCGACCGCCGCCAGGTTGAGCGGGGAGGCCACCACTGCCGGCACCTGCTCCATCCCCATCCGCTCCACCGCTGCGGACTCGGGCACCGCGCTCAGAGCGAAGCGCCGGTCCGACCGGATGGCGTCGACCTCCTGGCGATGCAGCACCTTGCGCTCGTCGAGCATCGACAGGAACGCGAGCAGTGGGAGGCCCGGCCGGTGCACGTCCACGAACGACTGCAGCTGTTCCAGGCTGCGCACCGACAGCGGCGCCGGCACCACCGGGGCGAGAACGAGGTCGGCTGCAGCGACCACGGACTCGGTCACGACGCCGAGACCTGGTGCGCAGTCGAGCACGACGACGTCGTAGGTGCGCTCGAGAGGGCGCAGGAGCTTGCGGATCACCCGGTCCGGCCAGCGCCTCGACGACAGCACGGTGTCGACCACGCGGAACGACGGGTCCGCCGGCAGGAGGTCGAGTCGGACGTGGTCCGTCCGCCGGATCGCCGAGTCCAGTCCTCGCTTTCCCCCCAGCAGGCGCACAGCGCCCCCCTTGACCTTCGCCCGGGCCCGGTAGCAGTGCGTCGCAGCCCCTTGCGGATCGAGGTCCCACAGGAGGGTTCGGTAGCCC
>JAFDWA010000155.1 GCA_018268735.1 Actinomycetota bacterium
TCCCGCCTGAACCAGGGCAGCGGGGCCTACTGTGTTGCCCCATGGGTTGCGGCTGCCTCATCGTCCTGGCCTCGGCGCTGTCGCCGAGGTTCGCGCTCTTCCTCGTGTGGCTGTTCACCGACCGGGTCCCTGCGGCCTACGACGGGAGTTGGATCGTCGGCATCCTCGGCTTCTTCCTCCTGCCGTGGACCACCCTCGCATGGACCCTGGTGTGGGCACCGCACGGCGGCGTGTCCGGGCTCGGCTGGTTCATCGTGATCCTCGGGTTCTGCGTTGACATGAGCACCCACCTCGGCGCAGCGCGCACCGAACGTGACCGTCGGGCATCGCTCGCGACATGAGCACGGTTGCGCCTGAGGACGGGGCGTCGGCGTTGCACCGCTTCCCACGCCTCGGGCGCTACATCCAGCCATCGGAGCAGAAGAGCATCGCCCCGGTGCTGTGGTTGACGGTGCTCGCGATGACGCTCAGCCCGCTGCTGGCCGACGGCAACCGCGGCCGAGGCGTCGAGGTCGGGATGATCGGTGCCAGCGCGGTGGTGGCGCTGCACCGAACCGGCGTGCACCGCGCGGTCCGACACGCCGCGATCGCCGTCGTCATCCTCACGACCCTGGTCGCTGCGAGCATCCCGGTCCTGCACGACGGGACGAGCGGAGCGCTGGAGGTCACCGCCGTCGGCCTGTTCGTCGTGCTCCTGCTCATCACCCCGGTGCTGGTGATGGTCCGCCTGATGCTCCGACCGCGCGTCACCGTCGACACGCTCGCCGGAGCACTCACCGCCTACCTCCAGATCGGCATCTTCTTCGGCGCGCTGTACCTGTTCATCGCGATGGTGATCCACCCGACGCCGTTCTTCGCGCAGACCGCGTCGATCGTGTACTCCGACTACGAGTACTTCAGCTTCATCACCATGACCACCGTCGGCTACGGCGACCTGACGCCGGCCACCCGGGTCGGCCAGACCCTGGCGTCGGTCGAGGCGGTGGCCGGCCAGGTGTTCCTCGTGACAGTCGTCGCGCTCACCGTGTCGAACCTCGGCCGGCCCATCCGCAGGCGAGCCGACGAGCCGACCGACGACGGATCCTGACCCACCCGGTGGCGGTCCGACCCGGACCTCGGCACGCCGGTGCTCGTGCAACCCGTTGCCAGACCCGACGACGCGCACCATGATGACCGGTGGGGCAGGGGCTCCACGCCGGTACCAACTCACCACGAGCGGCGTGGAACATGGGAGGACCGGCAGGGTTCGGGCCCAGGAAGGACCGGACCCTGCTACAGCACAGGACTACTCCGGCACAGGACTACTCCGGCACCGGACTACTTCGACGTGCGCGAGTCGATCGCCCGCCAGATCAGCAGCACGATCACGGCACCGACGAACGAGCCGATCAGCCCGCTCGGGCGGGGCTCCAGCCCCTCGCCGGAGATGAGGCTGCCGAGCGTCCCACCCACGAACGACCCCACGAGGCCGGCGATCAACGACTGCGCGTTGGGACGGGTGCCCATGCCCAGCACGACCTGGCCGAGCCAGCCGACGAGCATTCCGAAGACGATGATTCCGAGGATCAGCACGGACGGGGACCCTAGCCGTCCATCGGCGACGGGCCGCCCAGGTGCACGGCGTCGCCGACGCGCACCGGCCCCGCGCTGACGACCTCCGCGTACACGCCGACGTTCTGGCCGAGGTCCGCCACGATGTGGCGCAGCACCGCGCGATCCGCGGGGATCGAGTCGTCCACCTCACGCGTCACCATCACGCAGCGCGGGCAGCCCGTGACGATCCGGAGCTCCGTCGCACCCACCCGGAGGTTCCGGCCGACCCAGTCGAACTCGGGATGGCCGACGTCGTCACCTGTGTCGACGACGATGCTCGGCCGGAAGCGCCGGACGTCGACGACCGAGCCCTCCAGCGCCTCGTCGAGCGAGCGGAGCGCGGACGTCGTGAGCAGGAGAAGAGGGAACGCGTCGTGGTAGGTCCCGAGCGGCGACTCGTACTCGAGGATCTCCGGCGGGAACACCGACAGGTCCGGCAACGGCTCGTCGGGCTCGCGACCGAAGATCGCCCGCAGCTCCTCGAGCAGGTCGTCGCTGTCGGGTGCGCCGCGGCGGTAGTGGTCGAGCTCGGTCGCCGGCAGCCGCGGCCACAGCGTCACCTCGTGGTCGAGCGCCGCGCTCACAGCTGCGTCGGTCCCCTCGGCGCCTGCCCGAACGGTGGTCCCGTCGGGGAGGGTGATCGTCACCGAGGAGCCAGGACCGTCGTCGTAGGCGGCTGCCAGGCGCATCAGGGCGCCGATCTTCTTCGCCCCACGGATCCCGCCACGCACCTCGTCCCGGGTCGCCCACGCGCGGTCGCCGGCGATCCCGTCGGCCACGACGTCGACAGCATCGACTCGCTCACCGAGCATCGACTTCACGGGGTAGCGCCACAGCTCGCTCACGTGCACGCCGGCACCGTACCGCCGGACGCGACACCACGGACGCGACACCGGGGACCGAACCGCCGAGGTCGGCAGCCGGTCCCCGGTGCTCGGACCGACCGGGAGGAGAGGAGGGATCCGGTCGGCCCGTTCGCTCGGCCGGGGGAGGTGGAGGACCGGCCGGGAGCAGGGTTGGATGTCAGGCTCGGGTCCGGTGGATCCGGTCCCGAGACCCGGCGATCAGTCCGGAGGACCCGCGGTCAGCGTGACCGTGGCGGTGCGGCTCTGACCGTTCGGGTCGCTCCACGTGAGCGACACCTTGTCACCGGGCTTCGCGTTGGCGAGCGCAGTGGTGAGCGCCTCGGCCGAGGTGATGGACCTCCCGTCGAGCGCCGTGATCGTGGAACCGGCGACGAGTCCCGCGTTCTGGGCACCGGAGCCGTCAGCCACACCGGCCACCGCCGCACCGACGACCGCCTGCGCCGAACCCGAGGTCCCGAACGGGTCCGAGGAGTTCGACGTCACCTGCACGCCGAGCACCCCACGGGTGCCGATGTGCACCACGTCGCTCGCCTTGCCGGCCTTGATCTGCTCGACGATCCGCAGCGCGTCGTTGATCGGGATCGCGTAGCCCTCACCCTGCCCCGAGATCTGAGCGGAGGCCTGGTTGGTGACCGACGCTGCAGAGTTGACGGCGATGACCTCGCCGTTCGCGTTGGCGAGCGGACCGCCCGAGTCCCCGGGGACGATGTTGGCGTCGGTCTGGATCAGGTTGCTGAGGCGTTGCGACTCCTGCCCGCTCTGGTCGCTGGCAGTGATGCTGCGTCCGAGGGCGACGACATTGCCGGGGACGACCGACGGCCTGCCGCCCTTCCCTCCGGCGTTGCCGAGCGCGACGACCGGATCGCCGACCTTCACCGTGTCGGAGTTCCCGGTGCGGACCGTGGTGAGTCCCTTGGCACCGACCAGCTTGATGAGCGCGACGTCCTTGGTGGGTGCGGTGCCCAGGACCTTGGCGTCGTATCGGTCACCGGTGTCGGCGTCGACGACGACCATGCGGGTCGAGCCACGCACGACGTGGTTGTTGGTCAGGACCAGCCCGTCGGAGGTGAGGATCATGCCGGTGCCCGCACCCTGGCCCTCGGCGGTCAGGACGTTGATGTTGACGACGCCCGGCGACACTGCGGCATCGACCTTGCCGACATCGATCGAACCGGTGGGTGTCGAGCCCTGCGTCCCGGTCCCGTTCTGGCTCTGACCCTGGTCGACGCCGGATGACCCGTTGGGGAACGTGGGATCGACGGGCAGCGACGAGGACCCGTTCGACCGATCGGTGGGGGTCGGCGCAAGCCGGGAGGTGCCGCTCGCGGCGCTCTGGTCACCGTCGGTGCTCCCGAGGCGGGCGAGGCCGAACCCACCGGCGAGCCCGGCGAGGAGCGCGAACACCAGGAGCAGCGCGATCGCGACGCCACGTCCACGGCCATGGCCGTTCCGCGACGGCGGCGACGGCTCGGCGCCGAGCGGGTGCCATCCGCCGGGAGGTGCCATGCCGGGAGGCGGCGGACCGAGCGGGCCGACGGGGCCACCGGGGCCGCTCGGGGGCATCGACCAGCCCGACACGGTCGGGATGCGTCCGGTGGGTGCCTGCGGCACGCCCGGGAACGCAGGCGGGACGACCGGCGCGGTGGGCGGAGCCGGCACCGCAGCGCTGGGGGGTCCGAGCGGATACGTGCTCGATGGATCGCCCCATGCCGGGGTCGGGGCCGTCGTGGGATCGCCGTTTGACATGGGTTCCATGACACCCGCGATTCGTGAGGAACGGGTAAGCGTTGGCTGTGAGGACGCTGAGGACTGTGCTCTACCTCAGAACTGCTCTACCTCAGAACTGCCCCACCACGGGACAGCCCCACCACAGGACACCTGCAACTCAGGACACCTGCAACTCAGGACACCGCGATCCCGGCTCGCTGGGAGTCGAGCGCCACGTCCTGCATGCAGTCCTACCACGACACCGCGGGACCGCGCAGCCGGGACCCGCCGGGCGGGCCGGCTGTCCGACGGCACCCCGACGGTACCCTCCCCAGGTGGCCGAACACGACGAGGCGCTGACGATCCGGCCGGGCCTCGTGGTCGCCGGGAGCGAGCTCGACGAGCGGTTCACCACGTCGGGCGGTCCCGGCGGCCAGCACGCCAACCGCTCGAGGACCCGGGTCGAACTGCGGATCGACCTCCGGCGTTGCACCACCTTCGACGACCACCAGCGATCGCTGCTCGTCGAGCGGTTCGGGACGGAGATCCGCGTCGTGGTCGACGACGAGCGATCCCAGATGCGCAACCGAGCACTCGCGCGGGAACGACTCGCCGCACGGATCCGAGGGGCGCTCGTCCCGCAGCGGACCAGGACGGCGACGAGAGCCACCCGGGCCTCCCAACGCAGACGGCTCGACGCGAAGGGCCGGCGCAGCGAGCTCAAGCAGCAGCGTCGACGGCCGACCGATCAGGACTGACCGGCTCCCGCGAGCCGGATCACGACCTTGCCGGTGTTGGCACCGGTGAACATGGCGTTGAGCGCGTCGACGGCGGAGGCGAGGCCGTCGAAGACCTCGGCGTGGTAGCGCAACCGTCCCTCACGCTCCCACGACCGGAGCCGATCGCCGATCTCGGGGAACCTGGGGACGTCGTCGAGCGCCAGGAACCCCGTCATGGATGCACGCTGCTGGATCAGGTTCACGTAGTTCGCCGGGCCCG
>JAFDWA010000156.1 GCA_018268735.1 Actinomycetota bacterium
GATCAAGAACAGCCCCGGTGACCTCGCCGACGGCCCGGGCGGACCGGCGGTCGCCGATGAGGTCGTCGCGGTCGTGGCCGCGCTCGAAGCCGAGCGTCGCGCCGAGATCCTGGTGTCGAGCTTCGACCTGCCGACGATCGGGCGCGTCAAGCAGGTGGATCCTGCGCTGCTGACCGGCTACCTGGTGTTCGACCTCTCCGAGCAGCCGGACGCGCTGCGGATCGCCGTGGACGGCGGTCACGACGCGCTCCACCCGTGGGACGGGTTCGTGACCGAGGCGATGGCCGACGAGTGCCACCGGAGCGGACTGCTGCTCAACACCTGGACGGTCGACGACCCGAATCGCTGGGAGGAGCTCAGGCGCTGGGCTGTCGACGGGATCGTCACGAACACGCCCGGTCGGCTCGTCACGGCGATGGCACACCGGGGTTGACGACGCGGAGCACGTCCGCTCGGTGCCGGAACCGCAGGCTCCGGGCGTTCCCCAGGTGGTCGCCGTCGACCTGGTAGGGGACGCCGTCGGGCCGGCTCGGCAGGCACTGCACCTCGAGCGAGGTGACACCCGTGCGGATCTCGACGTCGCGGCTCGGTCGAACCCCGTCGCCGAGCGCCTGGATCACGGTGCGCAGGAAGGTGGCGGTTCCCATCCGGCGCAACGTCACGACGGCCAGCCCCGAGCGTCGGTCCGCCGACGGTGCGACCCGGAACGGTCGCGGGCCGAGGAAGGTGTAGGGGTCGCTGTTCATCACCAGCGAGAACATGCCGTCGTCGATCGCCTCGTCGGTCGGCCGCGCGGCGCGGATCGACCCGACCCGGAAGTGCGCAGCGGAACGGTCGTAGCCGCGGGCGAAGGTGCGCAACCCCGCTCCGGCGAACAGCGGGATCGTCGCGCGCCGTCGGGTGCCGTCCCGGCGACGTTCGACCTCGGCGACCAGCGCTGCGTCCCAGCCCACGCCGGTGTGGCACAGGAACGCGCGAGGTGCAGCGTCGTCGGCGACGACCTCGCCGACCGCGATCCGTTGGATCGAGCGCTCCGACAACGCCCGGGCGGTGACCTTCGCAGCGATCGCCGCCCGCCGCGGCAACCCGATCGACCGTGCGAACACGTTGGTGGACCCACCCGGCAGCGCTGCGAGCACGCAGTCCGTGCCGACGAGCGCGTTGGCGACCTCGTTGAGGGTGCCGTCCCCTCCGAACACCGCGACGCAGTCGATCCCGTTGGCCACTGCGGCTGCGGCGATCTCGGTCGCGTGGCCCCGGTGCGTCGTGGTCACGATGTCGAGGTCGTGTCCGGTGGCGAGGTGCTGCTCGACGTCGGATCGTCGGCGGTCGTCGACCGACGACGCCGTGGCGTTGATGACGAGCAGCAGGTGCACGGTGGTGAGTCTCGCGGGAGCGGACCGGTGCTGCTCAGCCGGCGCCAGGTGTCTGCTCGGCGGGGTTTTGTGACCGCCGAGCACTCGGGGCAGACTTCGGCGCATGAACGTCGTCGTGTGTGTGAAGCAGATCCCCGACCCGGCCGAGCCGGGCGCGCTCGATCCCGGGACCAAGACCCTCAAGCGGGACGGCAAGCTCATCCTGGACGAGTCCGACAGCTACGGCGTCGAGATGGCGCTGCAGCTCGTCGACGCGGCCGGCGGTGGCGAGGTCACGCTCGTCTCGATGGCCCCCAACAACGAGGTCGGCGGGCTGCGCACCGCGCTCGCGATGGGTGCGGCCAAGGCGGTCCTCGTCTCCGACGACGCGCTCAAGGGCAGCGACGCGCTCAGCACGTCGAAGGTGCTCGCCAAGGCGATCGGTCGTGCCGGCGAGGCCGACCTCATCCTCACCGCGACGGAGTCCTCCGACGGCTACACCGGCGTCGTTCCCGAGCAGGTCGCCGAGCTGCTCGGCCTGCCGTCGGTCACCTTCGCCAAGTCGATCACCGTCGACGGCGGCACCGTGAAGGTGCAGCGCCAGACCGAGGCCGGCTACGACGACGTCGAGTGCCCGCTGCCCGCGGTGGTCTCGGTGACCGCCGGTGTGGTCGAGCCCCGGTACCCCTCGTTCAAGGGGATCATGGCGGCCAAGTCCAAGCCCGTCGACGAGGTGTCCGTCGCCGACCTCGGCCTCGATGCATCGCAGGTCGGCTGGGCCGGCAGCGGCCAGGACATCGTCGACGTCGCCCAGGCCGAGGCCCGTGAGGCCGGAACGATCGTCGAGGACGACGGCGAGGGCTTCCAGAAGATCGTCGACTTCCTCGCCGAGCTCAAGGTCATCTGAGCCGGCCGAGCACTGTCCACCGGAACGACGAGAACGAGAAGAGAGACGAGAACATGGCGCTGTCCAAGATCTGGGTGTTCGGCGAGGCTGCCGGCGGCAAGGTGTCCGGCACGACCCTCGAGCTGCTCGCGAAGGCACGTGAGCTCGCCGGCACCGTGGAGGTCGTCACGACCTCGGGCGCGGACCTGGCCGGTCCCGCCGGTGCGAACGGGGCGAGCAAGGTCCTGAACGTCGGTGGGACCGATGGCAAGCTCGCCGGGGTCCCCGTGGCCGCTGCGATCGCTGCCGCAGTCGACGCCGGCAACGGTCCCGACGCGATCCTGATCGCGACGAGCTACGACGGGCGCGACGTCGCCGGTCGGCTGTCGGCCAAGCTCGACGCACCGGTCATCACCAACGTGGTCGACCTCGTCGAGCGCGACGGCGCCCTGGTGGGCGTCGAGCCGATCTTCGGTGGCAGCACCGACGTCAGCACCGCCTTCACCGGCGACAAGGTCAAGATCTTCCTGGTCCGCCCGAAGTCCTTCACCGCCGAGGAGACCGGTGGTGCTGCCGCAGCGATCGAGGAGCTGGCGGTGCCCGACACGGGTGCGAGCGGCGCGGCCGTCGTCACGAACCGCTTCGTCGAGGAGAAGACCGGACCGAGCCTCGACGACGCCGACATCGTCGTCTCCGGCGGTCGGGGTCTCGGTGAGAAGGACGCATTCGACATGATCGAGACCCTCGCCAAGCAGCTCGGCGGCGCGCCGGGTGCCTCGCGTGCGATCGTCGACGCCGGCTGGGTGCCGTACTCCTACCAGGTGGGTCAGACCGGCAAGGTGGTCAAGCCCAGCGTCTACATCGCGGCGGGCATCTCCGGTGCCACGCAGCACCTCGTCGGCATGAAGGGCTCGAAGAACATCATCGCGATCAACAAGGACTCGGAGGCTCCGATCTTCTCGGTGGCCGACCTGGGCATCGTCGGTGATGTGCACAAGGTCCTGCCGAAGCTGATCGAGGCGTTGCAGGGCCGGTGACGGACCCGGCGGACACGCCGACGACGATCGATGGGGGCCCCCGTGAGGGGGCCCTCATCGCGTCCCGACGCCCGGTGTCCCCTGCCGCGCCGCCGACGCGGCGTTGGAGGAACTGGGCCGGCAACCAGTCATGTCGTGCCCAGGTGCTGCGACCGACCGGTGAGCCGGAGCTGCGTCGGATCGTGGCGGACGCCGCGGCAGCCGGTCACGCGGTGCGTGCGGTCGGGACGGGGCACAGCTTCAGCGACGTCGCGCTGAGCGATGCCGTGCTGGTCGACCTCTCCGAGCTCGGTCGCATCCTGTCGATCGACCCCGAGAGCTCGACCGTCGTCGTGCAGGCAGGCGCGCGCCTGCACGACGTGTTCGAGGCGCTGTGGACGAGAGGGCTCGCGTTCACGAACCTCGGCGACGTCGACGTGCAGAGCATCGCCGGGGCGACCCAGACCGGCACCCACGGGACCGGACGACGTTTCGGCAACCTCTCCTCGGCGATCGTCGCGATGCGGTTGATCGACGGGACCGGCGAGGTGCACGACATCGACGCCGTCAGCGAACCGGAGCTGTTCGCAGCAGCGAGGGTCGGTCTCGGTGCACTGGGGGTGGTCTCGACGGTGACCTTGCAGGTCTCACCGGCTTTCAACCTCCACGCGGTGCACGAGCCCCGTCGCGTCGACGAGGTCCTGGAGGGCTTCGACGAGCTCGTGGGCGACCACGACCACTTCGAGCTGTTCTGGGTTCCGGGTACGGGGTGGGCCGTGACCAAGCAGCATCGTCGCAACCACGACCGGCCGTCGCCGCGACGCACCTGGGAGCGGTTGGCGCACGACGAGCTGTGCGACAACGTGCTGTTCGGTCTGGCGAACCGGGTGGGTCGCAGTCGGCCCCGGCTCGGTGGGGCTCTTGCCCGGAAGATCCCGTCGCCCGGGCGCCAGGAGTACAACGACCGGTCCTACCGGGTGTTCGCGTCGCCTCGTCGGGTCCGCTTCGTCGAGATGGAGTACGCGGTGCCGATCGAGGCGACCGTGACGGCGTTGCAACGGGTCCGGGGGCTGGTCGACCGGTTGGGCTACCCCGTGTCGTTCCCCGTCGAGGTCCGCACCAGCGCAGCCGATGACATCACGCTGTCGACGGCGTCGGGGCGCGACACGGGTTGGATCGCGGTGCACATGTACCGGGGCGTGGCTCATGAGGAGTACTTCCGGGGCGTCGAGGCGATCATGGCGGACCTCGACGGTCGGCCGCACTGGGGCAAGCTGCACTTCCGGACCGCCGCTGACCTGGCGCGGTCGTATCCGGGCTGGGACGACTTCCAGGAGCTGCGGGCGCGGCTCGATCCGCACGGAGTGTTCCGCAACGCCGGGCTGGACCGGGTGCTCGGCCCGATCCGCGCCACCGCTCGACGTGCGTGACTGTCCGCGCCGCGAGTGGCGCGGACAGCCACGGACGTCGTCAGGACGCTCAGGACGGCTCGAGTGGGATCCGGTCGGTGGCGTCGAGCGCCCAGGCGAGGCCGTCGACGGGGTCCTCCACAGCGAGGCGGCACACCCAGCCGGTCGTGGCGGACCCGGCGTGCTCGCCCGGCTCCCACACCCACCACCGCAGCTCTCGGGCGCCGGGCCCCGGATCGAGGGGCCAGTCGTCGTCGGTGGCGGTCAGCGTCGCGAGCACCCACCACGCCTCGAAGCGACCGGTGGCGGCGCCACGTCGGCGTCCGCGCGCACCGCCGGAGGCCGCAGCCCACGCGAGCAGCCCGACCGCGTCGGCGAGCGACAGGGGAGCCCAGCTCGACGCGCCTCGGTGCAGCGATCCGATGGCGTCGGCGGCGGAGCCCTCGACGCCGACCGATCGGACCAGCCCCTCCGAT
>JAFDWA010000157.1 GCA_018268735.1 Actinomycetota bacterium
TCACAGCGGTTCGGACCCGATGGGCCTCCCCCGCGCTGGGGGGTCGCCGAGCACACCGACTACGGACTGCTGACGCTGCTCGCACAGGACACCACCGGTGGACTCGAGGTCGCGATCCGCGGTCGCTGGATCGAGGTCCCGCCGATCGACGACGCGCTCGTGTGCAACCTTGGTGACATGTTGGAGCGACTGAGCGGCGGCCGGTTCGTCGCCACCGCGCACCGGGTCACCGTGCCACGGGCGGACCGGATCTCGATGCCGCTGTTCCTCGACCCCGGCTGGGACGTCGTGGTGGAGTCGCTGCCCGGTTGCGATCGAGGCTCCGGTGACGGTGCGGCCGAGCAGCGGTGGGACGGCGAGGACGTGCACGACGTGACCGGGCCCTACTCGGAGTACCTGTTGCGTCGCGTGGCGCGGGTGTTCCCCGACCTGTACGGGCGCGTCGCGCCCGACCACCTCCGGCGGAGCGAGCTCGATGGCTGATCGCAAGCAACGGGCGAAGGAGTCGAAGGAGCAGCGAGCCGAGATGCGCTCGCAGCGCAGGTCGAACCCGAGGGCCGACCAGCGACTCGAGCGTCGCGAGGAACTGCTCGACGCTGCGGTGCTCGCCATCCGACGCGACGGCGCCGGGGTGTCGATGGAGGACATCGCACACGAGGCCGGCATCACCAAGCCGATCCTGTACTCGAACTTCGGCGACAAGGCCGGGCTCGCCGACGCGCTCGCCAAGCGGTTCACACGCGACCTCGTCACCCGCTTCGGCGAGGTGTGGGCGACCACAGACGACACCCGTGAGCGCGTCGAGCGAGCCATCGACGCGTGGGTCGGCTTCATCGAGTCCGATCCGCACATCTACCGGTTCCTGTCGGAGGGCAGCTTCGGCGCCGGACGCAGACTCGAGGACCGCCGCCTCGTCAGCGACGTCGGCGTGGTCGTCGCCCGTGCTCTCGGCGAGTGGCTCCGACAGCAGGGCGCCGACTCGGGACCCGCCGAACCGTGGGCCTACGGCGTGCTCGGCATGGTGCACGTGACCACCGAGTGGTGGCTCGACCGTCGCACGCTGAGCCGCAAGGACCTGGTCGACTACCTGACCGCGCTGCTGTGGAGCGGGCTGTCGGGCAACGGCCTCGAACCGCCGGCCTCCGGGATCGGCGACGGTCCGTGATCGACGTCGCAGCGGTCCGCGCGGATACACCTGCCACTGCCGAGCGGGTGTTCCTCAACCACGCCGGCGCCTCGCCGTCGCCGGCACCTGTGCTCGACGCCGTCGTCGGCCACCTCCGCGACGAGGCGCGCCTCGGCGGCTACGAGGCCGCTGCTGCGCGTGCGGGGGACCTGGCCGGCGTCCGTCGATCCATCGCATCGCTCGTGTCGTGCGACCCGACCGAGGTGGCACTCTCCACCAGCGCCACCGACGCATGGGAGACCGCGTTCTGGTCGATCCCGTGGCGGGCCGGCGACGTGGTGCTCACGTGCCGATCCGAGTACGTCACGAACGCCGTCAACCTGCTCGTCGCACGGGACCGGTTCGGTGTCGATGTCCGGGTCGTGGACGACGACGAGCACGGCCAGGTCGACCTCGCCGCCATGGAGCGGCACCTCGCGGACCCTGCGGTTCGGATGGTGTCGCTCAGCCACGTGCCCACACACGGCGGTCTGGTCAACCCGGCTGCGGAGGTCGGACGGCTGTGCCGGTCCGCCGGCGCCCTGTTCCTCCTCGACGCATGCCAATCTGCCGGACAGCTGCACCTCGACGTCGGCGCGATCGGCTGCGACATCCTGACGGCGACCGGGCGGAAGTACCTCCGCGGACCCCGCGGCACCGGGTTCCTCTACGTTCGGACGGGAGTGGCTGACACCGTCGGTGCCGACGTCGACCCGAACGGTTCCGGGGGCGCGACCTGGGATGCCGCCGAGCGATACTCCTTCCCGCAGGACGCGACGCGCTTCGAGCGCTTCGAGCGAAGCGTCGCCGCCACCCTCGGGCTCGGAGCGGCCGTCGACTACGCGCTCACCCTGGGTGTGGAGACGATCGAGGCGCGGGTCGTCGAGCTGGCAACCCACCTGCGTGGTGCGCTCGGAGCGGTCGACGGCGTGAGGGTGCAGGACCGGGGCCTCCGACGCTGCGGGATCGTCACCTTCACCGTCGAAGGAGCGGCATCCGCCGAGGTGCGCCGCCTCCTGGCCGCCGCTTCGGTGTCGGTGTGGGTGTCGGATGCGGCGCACGCCCGGCTCGACATGGACCGCCGGGGCGTGGCGGACGTGGTCCGGGCGTCGGTGCACTACCTGAACACGCTCGAGGAGCTCGACCGCACCGTGGAGCTCCTCGAGCGGATCGTGGCCGGCCGCTAGAACGGTCTGGCGTCAGTCGTGGGGCGCTCGGATCAGCTGCGCCGGAAGAGCGCCAGGTCGATCCTCGACCAGATCGCCGCGCCGCGAGTCCGGCGGTCCCAGAGGCCGGCGTTCAGCACGGCGGAGCTGACCATCATCCGACCGAGCAGGTAGAGCCACAGCAGCGCGACGATCGCGACGCCGAGCGGTCCGTAGGTCTGCGACATCCTGGCGACCCTGCCGGCGAAGTAGAAGACCGTGACGGCATGGAGGGCCTCGGTCATCACGCCGACGAGGAGGGCGCCCGGCACGAGGGCGGTCCACGGTGCTCCCTCGGCGTGCGGCATCAGCACCTCCACGAGCAGCCAGACGAGCGTCGCACCGCCGCCGATGACGAACGAGATGAGGATGCCGCCGCCGGGTGTGTTGGACCGGAGCCACTGAGCGCCGATCACGTACACGAGGACGAGGGCGACGACACCGACGCCGACCACGAGCTCGATCGGCCGGTTCGCCGACGCCTTGCGGCGGGTCCCCCACGCCAGGTTGTGCACGATCCGCAGCGACTTGATGAGCGTGCGGATCGCCATGACCGACGCGCCGAACCCGACGAGCAGGGTGACCCACCGGCCCCGCGCAGCGTTTGCCCCGACGGTGGACATCGTGTCGACCAGCGCAGCGGACAGCCCGAGCTGCCGGCTCGTCGATCCGCTCGCGTTGCTCGCGTGGAGGAAGCCGACGCCGGCCACCAGGATGAGCAGCAGCGGCACGATCAGGAGGAAGAGCCGGAACGCGATCGCTCCGGCCAACATCCCTCCAGCGATGCCGGAGTCCCGTTCGTACAGCTCGAAGCTGGTGTCGATGAGCGGCGTGTCGGGACGGGCCGCCTGGACCCGCTCGGCGACCGTGCTGGCGTGCTCCTTGGCCGCCTCGACCCGCTGGCGGGTGCGCTGCACCCGTGAACCGCCGGCGTCGAGCGCCTCGGTCACGCCGTCGGTCACGCCGTCGGCCGCAGCGTCGTCGGTGTCGATCTCCTCCGCCATCGGTCCACGAGTGTTGCACGGGCTCGCCACCTCCGTGCGCCTTCCGTCCTCTCCGTGTCGCCCATGGGGCACGGGTCACGGCCGGGGGTACGCTCCCGGCATCGACCGGCCCACTCGGGCACACATCGACCAAGGGGTGGCACGTGCGTTCCTTCGATCGGCTCTACATCGGCGGCGAGTGGGTGGAGCCGGCCTCGTCGGCCACCTTCACCGTCCTCAACCCGGCGACCGGTGAACCGGTCGGATCGACCCCCGAGGCGGTGCAGGCCGACGTCGATCGCGCCGTCGAGGCCGCTCGCGCCGCGTTGCGCAGCGGCCCCTGGGCCGAGATGACGGCGGCGGACCGAGCAGCCATCATGCGCAGGCTGCACGGGCTGATGGTCGAGCGGGCCGACGAGCTCGCCAACCTGATCACCGCCGAGGTCGGCGCACCGATCCTGTTCTCGCACTTCGGCCAGATCGGGGCCACCCACATGGTCCTCGACTTCTTCGCCGGCCTCACCGAGTCGTTCGCCTTCGAGGAGGTGCGCGCCGGGATGCTCGGGCCGGTCGTGGTCCGCAAGGAGCCGGTCGGCGTCGTCGCGGGGATCATCCCGTGGAACGTGCCGCTGTTCATCACGATGCTGAAGTTCGCGCCGACGCTCGCGTCGGGTTCGACGATGGTGCTCAAGCCGGCACCGGAGACCCCCGTCAGCGCGGCGGTGTTCGCCGAGCTGTGCGTCGAGGCCGGCGTCCCCGCCGGGGTGCTGAACGTCGTGCCGGCCGGGCGCGAGGTCGGCGAGCACCTCGTCACCCACCCCGGCGTGGACAAGGTGTCCTTCACCGGCTCCACCGCTGCGGGCCGCCACATCGGCGCGCTGTGCGGCGAGCGGTTGCGCCGCTGCACCCTGGAGCTCGGCGGCAAGTCGGCGTCGATCCTGATGGAGGACGCCGACATCGAAGCCGCCGTGACCGAGATGGTGCCGAACTACTCGTTCATGAACAACGGCCAGGCGTGTGTCGCACAGACCCGACTGCTCGCTCCCCGCTCCCGCTACGAGGAGACCGTCGACGCCGTCACCGAGGTCGCGCGGTCGATGAAGGTCGGCGACCCGTCGGACTTCGAGGTCGGGCTCGGTCCGCTCATCGCAGAGCGCCAGCGTGACCGCGTCGAGGGCTACATCCGCACCGGCGTCGAGGAGGGCGCACGGCTGACGACCGGTGGCGGGCGCCCGGCCGGGCTCGACACCGGGTGGTACGTCGAACCGACCGTGTTCGCCGACGTCGACAACAAGATGCGGATCGCACAGGAGGAGATCTTCGGCCCGGTCGTGGTCGTGATCCCCTACACCGACACCGCCGACGCGATCGCGATCGCCAACGACAACAACTACGGGCTGTCGGGGTCGGTGTGGACGGCGGACGTCGCAGCGGGACTCGACGTCGCCCGCGGCGTGCGCACCGGCACCTACACGGTCAACGGGTTCGGGATGGACTGGGGCTCGCCCTTCGGCGGGTTCAAGGACTCGGGCCTCGGCCGCGAGCTCGGCCCGGAGGGCCTGGAGGAGTACCTCGAGTACAAGTCGATCAACCTCCCCGCCGGCACCGAACCCGAGCTGAGGTACTGACCGACTCGCTCGCCCCGTTCCCGAACGCCTCCCCGAGCGCCATCCGGGGCTCGCCACGTCTGACGTCGACGATCGACCTCAGACATCCTCTGTACGAGGTTGCCGGCACGAGGTTGCCGGACGAGCCGGTCGGATCAGAGGTAGCCGGATCAGATC
>JAFDWA010000158.1 GCA_018268735.1 Actinomycetota bacterium
TCGCGCTCGACGTCGGCGACCAGGCGGTCCTCGGCGCGTCCGCTGTAGGTGAGGCCGAGCGGCACCTCGACGGTGAGCAGGATGAACGCCGTGATGAGCAGCGCCGCCAGGACGAGCCGCCGGGTCATGCGCCGTCCGGCTCGTCGGCGGGTCCGGCCGTCGCGTCGACGACGAGCTTGAAGCCGACGCCACGGACTGCCTGGATCCACTCCGGGTGGCCCAGCTTGCGTCGCAACGAGGCGACGTGGACGTCCAGCGTCTTGGGTGACCCGTACCAGTTCACATCCCAGACCTCTTCGAGGATGCTGCGGCGGTTGAGCGCCGCTCCAGGGTTCGACGCCAGGTGAGCGAGGAGGTCGAACTCCTTCGGTGTGACCTCGATCGGGGTGCCGTCGACGCTCACCTCGTGGGAGCGGAGGTCCACCACCAGCGGCCCCAGATCGAGGCGGTGATCGGGGACACCGGTGCCGCTGCGACGGATCACCGCCCGGATGCGTGCGATCAGCTCGCGCAGCCCGAACGGCTTCACGACGTAGTCGTCGGCTCCCGTGTCGAGCAGCACGACCCGGTCGAGCTCGTTCGAGCGGGCGCTGAGCACGATGATGGGTGTGTTCGATCGCTCCCTCAGCCGTCGACAGACCTCCGAGCCGTCGAGGTCGGGCAGGCCGAGGTCCAACAGGACGAGATCGCAGCCGTCGGCCTGGTGCAGCGCGGACGTCCCGTCGTGCACGACCTCGGCTTCGAAGCCGTGGCGGCCGAGTCCGACGGCGAGCGACTCGGCGATCGCCGGATCGTCCTCGACCACCAGGATCTTCACGACGCCACCGTCGCACACCTCCGCGGTGCATGGAGCGAACTCACCGAACCCTTACCGTTTGCCGGGGCTTCTCTTGGGGTTCGCCGTCGTAGCGTCCTCCACATGAGCGATGTGCCCAACACCTCTGGACCCGACACCACTGGACCCAACAGCTCTGGCGAGCGGCGCTCGCAGCCGCGATGGGACGACCGTGACCGGCGTCGCACGATCGGGGCCGCCGCGGCGGCGATCACACTCACGTTGGTTGCCGCCGCTGCGGCGATCGCGGTGAACCTGAGCGCGGCAGAGCCATCGCAGAGCTCGGTCGTCGGGCAGCTGACCGCGGTCGAGGAGCCGCTCGTCCCGTCCAGCACCGCGACGCCCGCAGATCCAAACGGCGCGGCCGACGTCGCTGGCACCGGCGCCCTGGACCGAGGTGCTGCGTCGACTGCCCGGTCGAAGGACCACGAGTCGACAGAGCGGCGCTCCGCCGAGCGCGACGACGGCAAGGACCACGAATCGAGCGACCACCGCTCGAAGGACCGCGACAAGCACCACGACGGCGCCGACGACGATGACTGATCCATCCAGGATCGGACTGCCGTCGACCGCCGAGCTGCCTGCGGTCGCGCCCGTGCGCCGACCGGTGCGATCGAGCCGATCGGGGCGCGGGGGCAGACCGCCGCTGCGGTCGCCACGACCTCGACGTCGCCGTCACCCGGCAAGGGTGACCCGGATCGTCGTGGCCGGTGCCGCCGCGACCTCCACGCTGGGGATGGTCGCGTTCCTGGGTCGATCGGCGTCGACGTCGGTGACCACCGCCGGCGCTGCCCCGGTCTCCTCGTCACCGACCATGCAGCCGACCACGACGGTGGCGCTGCCGCCATCGCCGGTCGCTGCGGAGCTGTCGCGGCGTGAGCGTGCTGCCAGGTCCTCCGGCGGCGTCGTGCGTCGGGTGGCGTCGGCCGACGGCGTCGTGCGAACGGTCGTGGTGCCGACGACGGCGCCGCGCTCCGTCGCCACGTCGAGGCCTCCGACGGTCCTCCGGCCACCGGTCACAGCAGTGCCCGTCACGGTCCCGCCGCGACGGGCCCCGGTGGCCCGCTCCTCTGCGAGCTGAGTCCGGCGTGCACCGCCGTCACCTCCGTGCGATGGGCAGCGAGGTCGACATCCTCGTGCAGGTGGCCGGGCACGAGGATGTCACGGTCCTGCTGGAGCAGGCGGTCCGACGCCTCGAACGGCTGGAGCTCACGTGGTCGCGCTTCCTCGTGGACTCCGAGCTGAGCCGACTCAACCGCGCCGGTACCCCCACGGTCGTCGGTGCCGACACGATGCAGCTCGTCGAGCGCTGCGTCGATGCGTGGGCTGGGACGGGCGGGCGCTTCGACCCGACCACGGGCCCGGCGCTCGTCGCCGCGGGCTATGACCGCACCTTCGACGAGCTCGTCGCGATGGACGATCGGCAGCTCCATGCAATCGGTCCGCCGTCGATCCCGGGATGCAGCGGCATCGGGCTCGTCGCCGAGCTCGGCGTCGTCCACCTGCCCGTCGGCGTCAGCATCGATCCCGGCGGCATCGGCAAGGGGCTCGCGGCGGACATCGTCGCCGGCGAGCTCGTCGGATCTGGTGCCGACGGTGCGCTCGTGTCGGTCGGCGGCGACCTCCGCGCCAGCGGGCGGGCACCCGGGGGCGCCTGGGAGGTGGAGGTCGATCACGGCACCGCTGCGACGAACGCCCCGGGTCCCGGCGCCGTCGGTCGCATCGGACTCGCGGAGGGGGCGATCGCCACCTCGTCGATCCTCCGACGCCGGTGGCGCTCGTCGGGTGGCAGCGCCCACCACGTGATCGACCCGCGGACGGGCCGACCGACCGCTGGGGCGGCTCTTGCCTGCACGGTCATCGCGGGGGAGGCGTGGTGGGCCGAGGCCCTCGCCACCGCGGTGCTGGTCGCGTGGGAGGAGCCCGATGGGCTCGACGTCGCCGCGGCGCTGCTCGGCGAGGATGCCGCAGCGCTCGTCACCGTCGCCGACGGCGAGGTCGTGCGGATCGGCTCGGACGTGCTCGTCGCCCCGATGGAGGTCGCGTCGTGAACCCGCAGTTCTGGTGGTACGTGTCACGAGCCAGCGGCATGGTCGCCGCCGTCCTGCTCGCGCTCACTGTCGTGTGGGGCCTGCTCGCCTCCACCCGGCTGCTGCGACGGCCCGGCCTGCCAGCATGGATCCTCGACCTGCACCGGGGCCTCGGGGCGCTGAGCGTCGTGTTCGTCGCGGTGCACCTGGCCTCGCTCGTCGCCGACGACACGGTGCACTTCGCGTGGGCCGAGCTGTTCGTCCCGTTCGCGAGCGCCTGGCGACGCGGCCCGGTCGCGTTGGGCGTGGGGGCGTTCTGGGGTCTGGTGGTCGTTCAGGTCTCCTCCCTGCTGCAGAGCCAGATCGGTCGCAAGAGGTGGAAGCAGCTCCACTACGTCTCCTATCCGGTCGCGCTGCTGACCGCGGTGCACGCATCGACGGCCGGGACCGACGCGTCGAGCGCAGCGTTCCAGGTGGTCTCGATCGCTTCGGTGGTGCTGATCACCGCGCTCGTGGTGGTCCGGGTTCTCCGCTCGACTCGCACGCCGTCCCGTTCGCAGCATCGTTCGCCGCCCCGTTCGCAGGGCCGTTCGCGTGCGAGCACGACCCATGGCGCGTCGATCCCGCACGCGAAGCCCCGGTCGACGACGATCGGGCGGTGACGGCCGGACGGCTCGGGCAGGGGCGGTACCGTCGGGCACCGATGAGCACCTACCTCGACGCCATCCTCGCCCGTCATCGCGCGGCCGCCGCATCCGACGGACGGCGCACCGACGTGCTCGTGGCGCAGGCCGCGGCGATGCCACCGACAAGAGGGTTCCGTGCGGCGCTGCGCGACCGGTCCGAGTTGGCGGTCATCGCCGAGGTGAAGCGCCGGTCACCGTCGAAGGGCGACCTGTTCGCCGACCTCGACCCCGCCGAGCTGGCCCGCAGCTACCAGTCGGCCGGCGCGTCGTGCATGTCGGTCCTGACCGACGCAGCGTCCTTCGGCGGTTCGGCCGACGATCTCGCCGCGGCGCGATCCGCTGTCGATCTGCCCGTGCTGCGCAAGGACTTCACGGTCTCGGCGAACGACGTGTGCGACGCACGGCTGATGGGAGCGGACTGCGTGCTGCTCATCGTCGCAGCGCTCGACGACGGCGAGTTGCGGGAGCTCTCGTCGCTCGCGGCGGAGATCGGGCTCGACGTGCTCATCGAGGTGCACGACGAAGCCGAGCTCGAGCGGGCGGTCGCTCACACGGCGGCCGACCTGGTCGGGGTGAACCAGCGCGACCTCGTCACGTTCGAGGTCGACCAGGCGCGTGCGGTGCGCATGGCGTCGGTCATGCCCGTCGACACGGTCCGGGTCGCTGAGTCCGGGGTCCGCGGTCGCTCCGACGCCGAGATGCTCGCTGACGCGGGCTACCACGCCGTGCTGGTAGGGGAGCACCTCGTCACGTCGCCCGATCCCGTTGCGGCGCTTGCCGATCTGCTCGTCCCGCTGGCGTGACGGCGGGGGTGCCGAGGAGCGGACTCGGCTCCCCCGTGAAGGCGATCCTGAGATCGTCCCGGGCCCCCGTGCAGGCGACCGCGAACCCGCAGGACCCGGCCCTTCCGGCCTCGGTGGACCGCCCCGGCCGTCCCGGCCGTCCGAGCATCGCAGCTACCGTCCCGCTCCCCTCCGATCGAACCCGTGTCCGCAGCCATGGGGAGGGGGTGTGACGCGCTCTGACGTCGATGCTGCGACCGGGCTGCGGCGTCGCTGAGCAACTTCCTCGAAGCACCTGACGGGCGCCCGCTATGTGAACGCAGCGATGCCGGTGATCGCCTGGCCGAGGATCAGCGTGTGGATCTCGTTGGTGCCCTCGTAGGTGAACACCGACTCGAGGTTGTTCATGTGGCGGATCACGGGGTACTCGGTGGTGATCCCGTTGGCGCCGAGCACCGAACGGGCGGTGCGGGCCACCTCGAGCGCCATCGCCACGTTGTCCATCTTGGCGAAGCTCACCTGCGGCGTGGCGAGGGTGCCGGCATCCTTCATCCGACCCAGGTGCAACGCCACGAGGGTGCCGCGCTGCACCGCCACCATCATCTCGACCAGCTTGCGCTGGGTGAGCTGGAACCCGGCGATCGGCCGGTCGAACTGGGTGCGCTCCAACGAGTAGGCCAGCGCCGCCTCGTAGCAGGCCCGCGCCGCGCCGCAGGCGCCGAAGGCGATGCCGAAGCGGGCTTCGTTCAGACACGACAGCGGACCGCGCATGCCGGCCACGCCGGG
>JAFDWA010000159.1 GCA_018268735.1 Actinomycetota bacterium
ACCGAGAGCGCGGCGTCGGTGACGAGCGTGCTGTTCGGCGACCTCCTCGCGGTGACCAGCGGTCAACTCGTCGTGTTCGGCGGGATGACCGCGCTGATCGTCGTCGTGCTCGCGGCGATCGGACGTCCGCTGCTGTTCGTGTCGGTCGACCCTCAGGTCGCCGAAGCCAAGGGCGTCCCGGTCCGGGTGCTCGCGCTCGCGTTCATGGTGCTGCTCGCGCTGGTCACGACGATGGCCGTGCAGGTGGTCGGAACGCTGCTGCTGTTCGCGCTGGTCGTCACTCCGGCAGCGACGGCGCTGGTGGTGACCGCCCGCCCGTGGGCAGCGGTCGGGCTCAGCACCGCGATCGCGCTCGGGTGCGTGTGGGTCGGCCTGACGCTGTCGGTGATGTTCGACCTGCCGCCGAGCTTCCCGATCGTCGCGATCGCGTTCGTGCTGTGGTTGGTGGTGACCCTCGGCTCACGTCGGCGTGGCGCTGCGGACTGAACCGACGTCGCAGTTCGTGGATCCTGTCGTGTCTGTCAACCTGGAAGGGTCCGGCGTGCGTCACATGTCGGAGGCCGGCTGATGGACCGAGTGACGATCGAGGCGTTCGTGCGGAGCGACTACCCGCGTGTCGTCGCGGCGGTCGGGTTCGCATGTGGCGATCGGAGCCTCGCCGAGGACGCGGTGCAGGACGTGTTGGCCGGGTTGCTGGTCGAGGACCGGGAGATCCGCAGCCTCCCCGGCTGGGTGGTGGCCGCGGCGTTGAACCGTGTCCGCTCGGGCGAACGACGACGGGGAGCGGAGCAGCGTGCGTTCGTCCGCCTCGCGTCGCGTCCCGTCACCTCCGGTGATGGCGTCGCCGTCGGCAGCGTCGAGGACGACCTGCTCGTCGCCCTGCGACGGCTCCCGACCCGCCAACGGGAGATCGTCGCACTGCACTACCTGCTCGACATGTCCGTCGATGAGGTCGCGGCCACGCTCGGGGTGAGCGACGGCACCGTCAAGACCCAGCTGCACCGGGCCCGGGCGACGCTCCGGGGATGCCTGGGTGATCACCGCACGTCGGCTCGTGCAGGGGTGCCAGACGTCGAGGAGGTCGACGATGTCCGTGGATGACCGGATCCGTGACGGGCTCGAATCGCTCGTCGAACCCGTCGATGGCGACGCGGTCATGTCCGCGATCGACGACCGCGCCCGCCGGGCAGGCCCGGTGGATGAGACGGCAGCGCCGCGGCGTCGTCGGTGGCCGCTGGCTGCCGTCGCCGCGGTCCTCCTCCTCCTCGCTGTGGCGGTCGGTGGCTGGTGGTTCGGCGGCGGTCGACGAACCGTCCACCACGTCGATCTCGGACCGGCGACGGATCCGCCGACGAGCGTCCCGAGCTCGACGATCCCGGATGCCGGTGTCACCTTCCTGCTCGTCTGGAGCGGTGCAACAGATGAGCCGGCCGGTTCTCTGCGGGTTGCCGATACCGTCGATGACCAGGCACGGCTGTTGTCAGGCGAAATCCAGCCGCAGGGTCAGCTGCCCGTCCCGAGGATCCCGACCATGGGGTCGCTCCCGGTTCTGGTGGCCATGACGATTTCCCATGATGGATGTCCGCCGAGCCTCGATCGCTTCGTTGTCGACGGGACCACCCTCACCCCGATGTTCCGGCAGGTCGCGGGCGGGTCGTGCGCGAAGGGAACCAGTACAACGACCTACCTGGTGCAGCTCGACTGGGACAGCATCGGATCGAGCGCCCGGTTCGTGCTCCCAGCCGATGTTTCCCACGCGGAGCGCACCACTTCGGCCGAGGCGCATCGGCCGGATCCGTTCTATGCCACCGGACCACTCCTGCACGGTCGACTCGAGCTGTCGGCGACATCCATGCCGGCGGGTGGAACGTTGAACGGCGAGGTGGTCATCGACAACGACACGGGTGCTCCGATCACCTTCCGCGGATGCGGAACACCGGTGAACGTCACGCTGCACGGCCACGGCGTGTCCCAAGGGGGCGTCTGGCCCATGTGCGGGCAGGATCTGACGTTCCCGGTGGGCGAGAGTCGGTGGCCGGTCACCGTGTCGGCGACCTTCGGAATGTGCGGCGAGTCGGCGGATCCTCAGGTTCGGCGCTGCGTGGACGGCCACGTCCCGCCGTTGCCGCCGGGCACGTACCGGGCGGTGGCCACGTGGTCGAGTGACGCGTTCCAGCTCGAGGTCCCGGCGGTGACGGTGACCGTCACGCCCTGAACCGCCACGTCCGGCTGGGTGCCGGCTGCTCCTGGGTGCGGTCGAGGATCAGTACTCGCCCTTGATGACGAAGTAGGACCCGCGGATCGTGCCGGCCAGCTTGGAGCGCTGTCGTGCGAACTTGAAGCGGTCGACCAACTCGTCCGGGATGTCCATCCCCTCGGACAGCTTGAAGCCGACGGCCCGCTTCTTGGGATCCTCGACGTCGTACATGACGTTGATCGACAGTCCGCTCTCGTAGAACACGTAGTCGAAGCGGAGGGTCTCCACCTGGAAGCTCGTCGCTTCGAGCGGCGGGGAGGCGATGGTGATGTCCCGCTCCTCGGCCAGGATGCGTTGCACCCGTTCGATCGTGTCGGCGGCATCGACCGCGGGTTCGACGACGAAGGTGTGGTCGTACTTGTTCTTGAAGTAGCGGGCCTCGTTCGCTCGCAGACCGGCCAGCGCGTCGGCGACCGGTGAGGACTCGAGGCCGATGGTCGACACCTCGTCGAAGGCCACGGTGTAGGGCATGACCGGACGCTACCGCTCCGCGTCCTGCCTTCCAGCCGTCCTTGCCTTCCATCTCCGCTGCTGCCCCCGCCGAACTCGGGCACCAGCGAGCACTGGATGGTCGCCGATGCCCGAGATCGACGATCAGGTCGCGGTCGCCGGGTGCTCGTGGTCGTGCGGGTGGTCGTG
This sequence comes from Actinomycetota bacterium, assembly GCA_018268735.1. GTDB lineage: Bacteria > Actinomycetota > Acidimicrobiia > Acidimicrobiales > Microtrichaceae > Dermatobacter. The sequence goes on from JAFDWA010000159.1 coordinate 2,897, forward strand.
GTCGTGCGGGTGGTCGTGATCGTGCGGGTGGTCGTGGTCGTGCGGGTGGTCGTGGTCGTGCGGATGGTCGTGGTCGTGCTGCTGGCGTTCGGGGTGCAGCGGTTGGACCGCGACGCCGGGGGACTCCGCGTCGACGAGCTCGTGGACAGCTTCGAGGACCTCCCAGGTGTCGCCGTCGAACCAGAACAACGCCGAGCTGAACAGGACCTCCTCCTCTTCTTCGACGTGGCGTTGCAGCGCGTAGAACGCGAGGTGCTCGAAGCGGTCGGTCTCGATCAGCTCGGCGATCTCGCGGTGCTCCTCCTCCAGGTGCGCGAACGCGCCGTCGTCGTCGCCCATCTGCGAGATGAGGAGCGGGTACAGGCCGGCCTCCTCCTTCGCTGAGTGCATCTCCAGCAGCTCGAGCAGCCTGGCCTTGCCCGCGTCGTCGATCGGGCGGTGGGAGCGAGTCGCGGACGACAGGGTCTCGGCGAGGGCGAGGATCTCCACGTGGTCCGCGGTGAGCTGCGCGATCGGTGCGTACTCCCGGCACCCGCAGTGGTCACACATCGACGCTGGTCCCGTCCACTGGTCTGCTCTGTCTCACCGGCACGCTCGACGTCACCGGACCGCCGAGAGAATATCTCCACGATCGGATAGAAGAAACCACGATCTCTCCATGTCGGTATGCTGGCATACATGCAGCGCACCACCGTGAAGCTCCCCGATGAGCTCGATGCCCGCCTCCGGCATGAGGCGGCTCGGCGTGGCGTGACGGTGTCCGAGGTGACGCGCGAAGCGATCGAGGAGCACCTTGGCGCCGGCCGTTCCCGTCGCAAGCTCCTCGCTGCCGCCGTCGGAGCGAGCGGCCGTAGCGACATCTCCGAACGGATCGAGGAGATCCTCGCGGCTGAGGGGTTCGCATCGGACTGATCGTCGACGCCGGGCCGTTGTACGCCTACGTCGACCGTGACGACCGACACCACGAGGTCTGCCTCGATCTGCTGGAGACCCACCCGGGGCCGTTGGTCGTACCGATGCTGGTGGTCACCGAGGTCACCTACCTGATCGGTTCCCGTCTCGGTGCTGAGAGCGAGATCCGCTTCCTCGGTGATCTCGCGGCGGGAAACCTCATCGCCGAACCGGTGATGCCGGCCGATTGGATCCGGATCGCCGAACTGGTCGCCCGCTATCGGGACCTGCCGCTCGGCACGGCTGACGCCTCCGTCGTCGCCGCGTCGGAGCGGCTCGGGATCAGCGAGATCGCGACGCTCGACCGCCGTCACTTCTCGGTCGTGCAGCCTGCATCCGGGGTCTTCGAACTGCTGCCGTGACGGTGTTGCCAGGTGGCCGTGTCGCTGCGTGGCCGTGTCGCAGCGTGCCGTCCCACGCTGTCGGGGCGGGTCGGTACGCTGCTGTCCGGTGAGGGGTGCCATGGCAACCGAGCACGCGACGCCGGGCGCTTTCGTGGACCAGATCGCCGTCGGCGCCCAGGTCGTGGTGCGCGACGAGGAGTGGCTGGTGCGCGCCGTGCAGCACACCCCGTCCGACGGGCTGATGGTGCACTGCACCGGCACCACCACGCTGGTGCGCGACGCCGAGGCCACCTTCTTCACCAGCCTGGATCGCATCGAGCCGCTGCGGCCCGAGGACACCGATCTGGTCGTCGACGAGTCCGCCCACCACCGGGACTCGCGCCTCTACCTCGAGGCGATGATCCGCAAGACCCCGGTGCCGGCCACCGAGCGTCGTCTCACCGTGGCGAGCGGCCAGCTCCTCAACGACCTGCAGTACCAGCGTCGGGCCGCGGTCAAGGCGCTCGACGGTCTGCGGCCCCGTCTGCTGATCGCCGATGCGGTCGGCCTGGGCAAGACCCTCGAGGTGGGGATGATCCTCGCCGAGCTGATCCGCCGCGGCAGCGGCGAACGGATCCTGGTGGTCACCCCCCGGCACATCCTCGAGCAGTTCCAGCACGAGATGTGGACCCGCTTCGCCATCCCGCTGGTGCGGCTCGACTCCGAGGGCATCCAGCGGGTCCGGCGCCGCATCCCGGCGGGCCGCAACCCGTTCACCTACTACCGGCGGGCGATCATCAGCATCGACACCCTCAAGAACGTGGGCCGCTACCGCCACCACCTGGAGAACATCCGCTGGGACGCGGTGGTGATCGACGAGTGCCACAACCTGATGAACCGCGGGGCGTTGCGCAACCAGCT
>JAFDWA010000015.1 GCA_018268735.1 Actinomycetota bacterium
AGGATCTGGATCGGTGTCGCAGCTCTGAGCGGCGTCGCCCTCGTGTTCCTGTTCGGCGCGTTCCTCCTTCGAAGTGCACCCGCCCCGGTGCCCCTGGAACACGCGCGACGGGACTTCGACCAGAGGGTCGCCCACGGCGAGGGATCCGGTGTTCCGCCCGGCGTCTACCGTGCCGAGGGGCGGGGAGAGGGCGTCTTGGATCGGCCGCCGACGAATCAGCGGGACGGATCTGTCATGCCCGTGACGGTCCAGGCGACCGGCCCCGGCTGTTCCAGCTGGCGCATCGAGTACAACACCAGCCACTCGCAGGGACTTGAGCTCTGCCGGCAGGGCGGCAGCGTCGGCGTCGTGGCCCGGAGCAACTTCCAGGCGTTCGACTTCGGTGTGGCAACGGTGTCGAACCGCAGCGAGTTCCGTTGCGATCCGCCGATCGTCGTCGCAGGTGCCCTCAGCGGTTCGCGACCTGGACGCGTGCGCTGCCACGGCAACGACACCGCGCTCGGCGGCGACGTCACGACCGACATGGATGTCGAGTACCTGGGATCGACCGAGTTGCAGGTGGGTGGCCGGACCGTGCGCGTCGAGCGGCAGCGCTGGACCCAGGAGCTCGTCGGAGAGCAGTCGGGCACCCTGGTGGAGGAGTGGTGGTTCGAACCGTCCAGCGGGATGCCGCTGCGTTCCACCCGTCGATACGACCTCGTCACCTCGACACCCCTCGGACGAGTCGGCTACCGGGAGACCGGCAACTGGTCCATCACGTCGCTCTCGCCGACGTGAGCTGACCAGCCTGTGCGGGTCGGGCCCACTCCGCTGGGCCCGGCCGCTACCGCCGCGACTGGTACAGATCGCAGCCTCCTGCTCCCAGGCCGATCTGTTCGCTGCCCGATCTGCTCCGGATCAGATCTGCTCTGACGCAGATCGACGATCTCGCATCCGTCGAGCCAGAACCATCGAAGTACCCGACGACAGCCTGAAGGAGGCCTTTCAATGAAGTACAAGTTCATCGCGCCAGTTCTCGCTCTGATCCTCGGTGTCTCGCTCGTTGCCGCATCGTGCAGCGACTCCAAGGACAGCGACGCAAGCGGCAACTCCACGACCACCACCATGGAGAAGTCCACGACCACCACTGCCGGCGACGCCATGGCAGGAAAGACGATCGTGGACATCGCTGCGAGCAACCCTGACTTCTCGACGCTCGTGAGCCTCGTGAAGACCGCCGGCCTGGCCGGGACGTTGTCCGGCGACGGTCCCTTCACCGTCTTCGCCCCGACCAACGAGGCGTTCGCCAAGGTCCCCGCTGCGACCCTGGAGCAGTTGAAGGCCGATCCGTCAGGAGCGCTCACCGATGTGCTGAAGCTCCACGTCGTCAGTGGCAAGGTGCTCGCCGCCGATGCGGCGAAGCTCGACGGTCAGTGCGTCGACACGCTCGGGGGCAAGGTCAAGATCGCGAAGAGCGGCGAGGACCTGACCATCGGTGGTGCCAAGATCATCAAGACCGACATCGAGGCGTCGAACGGCGTCATCCACGTCATCGACGGCGTCATCACCGCACCGTCGACCGACTGCTGAGCCAATCGTCCATCTGAACGTCAGACCCTGGTGCCAGGCGTCCGCAGTCGGACGCCTGGCACCGTCGCGTCGTGTGTCGTCAGCGGACGTCGACCATCGGGAGCCAGAATGCGCCTGTGGTCGGTCTCCTCCTGTCAGCCACGTTCGCATGCGGTGTCTTCATCGCCCTTGCGCACGTGGTGAACAAGCCGTTCATCGCCCCGGTCTACGACGTCGTGGCGAACCTCACTGCGTTCGGATGCGCTGCCGCTGCGTCTTCCCTGCTCGGTCACCCGGTCCCGGCATTGCTCTCCGTGATTGCCATCGTCTGCTGGATGATCCTCGCCCGGCGAACGATCCTCGATCGCCGGCGACGTCGGGCAGGAGCCCGTGGTGTCGCACAGCGATGAGGCGGATCGACCGGTGTCGGATTCGAGACCCCGGTGCCGCTCGTCGGTCGTGGCCCTCACCTTCGGTCGAAGAAGTCGAGGACCGTCGTGGTTGCCGAGATGGCGGTGTTGGTGGGACCCGTCACGATCTCCAGGAGGGCGTTCGGCGATCCTGCCCAGGTGTGGCCGGCTCCGATGAGCGACAGGTACTCGACGCGTCGACCGTCCCCGCAGTGCCGGAACAGCTCGCGGTGCACGCTTGGAGCGGGTTGGTCGATGACCGGGATCGGGTCGCATCCGGCCCGTGCCGCGTCCTGCGCGACGACCGTCGCGACCGCCAGGCCGACAGGTGGGGTGAAGGGGATCTGGGAGCCGGCGGGTGGGACGATGGGGTCGGCGCTCCCGTGCAGGACCAGGGTGTCGGTCCCGGGCGAGTCGGGACACAGCGATGTGAGGTTCACGCCACCGGAGCCGGCGACCCCCGCGAAACGCCCGGGCATCGTGCACGACAGCGCCTGGGCCATCGCCGCGCCGGCCGAGAAACCGGCTGCGAACACCCGGTTGCGGTCGATGCAGGAATGCTGTTCGACGTGGTCGACGAGCGCTCCGATGAAGGTCAGGTCGTCGGTGTCGGACGCGAGCCCACCGGGAACAGCCCAGCGGGGTCCGGGCTGGCTTCCGAGTGGCGTCACGACGATGTAGCCGCGTGCGTTCCCTGCCTCGGCGAGTCCGGAGTACCAGTCCCACGTCTGTGGGTCCATGAGGAACGGGTGCAGGCTCACGAGCAGTCGCCGTGGAGATGTCGACGGCGTCGACGGGACGTCGACGAGAGAGGTGCGGGTCGTTGCGCCGACGACGATGCTCACGGTGCTGCGGCCCGCCGGGAGCCCAGCGCTGTAAGGGGAGCACCCGCTCGACGGTGCGACGTCGACCGACGGGTCGCGGCCGCCTCCTGCGGGTGGAGCGATCACCCCGGGGTCGGGAACCGTCGGTGGCGTGCAGGCCGCTGCGACGATCGCCACGGCCATGGTGACGGCGAGAACGATGAGCGTTGACCGGCGCGGGACACGCAGCGGAGTCATCCGGCGAGGGTACAGCGACCCTGTCGGAGGTGTAGCTGCGGCGACAAGCGGGTCCGCGCCTCAGATGGCGGCGCGCGCTGCCGAGTAGGCGGCGATGGCCCGTTCACGTGCAGCAGCGTGATCCACGATCCGCGTCGGGTAGGTGACGCTGTCGTCAACGAGCGGATCACCTAGCAAGACCCCCGCGGCCGCCAGTTCGAGTGGTCCTGCCTCCCATGGAGCGTGGCGATCCGCCGCGGGCAGCGCGGCGAGCTCCGGCACCCACTTCGTGATGTACGTCGCGTCCGGATCGAAGCGGCGTGACTGCGTCACCGGGTTCAGCACCCGGAAGTACGGTGCGGCGTCGGGGCCCGTCCCGGCTACCCACTGCCAGTTGCCGGCGTTCTGCGCCACGTCGGCGTCGACGAGCTCCCGCCGGAAGTGCCGCTCGCCGATCCGCCAGTCGACGAGCAGGTCCTTCACCAGGAAGCTGGCCGTGATCATCCGCACGCGGTTGTGCATCCAACCTGTTGCAGCCAGCTCCCGCATCCCAGCATCGACGATCGGGAACCCGGTCAAACCCGCGACCCACGCGTCGACGCCGACGGGGTCCGAGCGCCACGTGACGCCGTCGAGGTCTGCTCGCATCGCGGTGTCGACCAGATCGGGACGCTCCAGGAAGAGGCTCGCGTACCAGTCACGCCATGCCAGTTGACGGACGAATGCGGCGCGCCCAGCCGTCGCGGTGCCTACCACGTCGACTACATGTCGCGGTGACAGCGTCCCGAAGTGCAGATCCGCTGACAGGTGAGAGGTACCCGAGTGATCGGCGGGCAGGTCATGGGTGAGGTCGTAGGTGTCGACGTGGTCCAGCCAGTCGAGCAGACGTGCGTCGGCTGCCTCCTCGCCACCGGGACCGAACCGATCGGCTGGGCTGATGGCCGGAACGGGGATGTCCTCGGAGTCCGGGACGTCGTCGCGTCCCGGATCGAGCACCTCGATGTCGACGGGCTCGGGCCAGTCGTTGCGCACAGCGGTGCTCCATGCCCGGTGGTAGGGGGTGAACACCAGGTGGGTCTGACCCGTGGAGCGCGAGGTCACCGAACCCGGCCGGTGCACGTGGCAACCCCAATGGAGATCGACATCGACCTCTGGCTCCAGAGCTGCCCGCACGCGGCGGTCACGCCTGCGGGCATAGGCGCTCACGTCAGCGTCCGCGTGCACGCTCGTGGCACACGACTCCCGGACCACTGACTTGAGCACCAGGACCGGGTCGCCGGTCCGGACCAGCAGGCCGCCGCCTCTTGCCTTCAGGCCGACGTCGAGCGCACGGAGGTGCCTGAAGAGGAGGTTGCGTCGTCGCGGCCCGGCGATGGCCAGGATGTTGGCGTCGAGCACGAACAGGCCAAGCACCCTGTCGGCTGATCGGGTCGCAGCAGCCCAGGCGGGCTGATCGGACAGACGCAGGTCGCGGCGGAACCAGACGACCGCGGTGCTCAGGAGTTGCGGCCCATGTTGGGCTTGCGCCCGTGGTTGGCCTTCTTGCGACGCACGTTGGCCTTCTTCTTCTTGGTGCGCTTCGACATAGGGATGCGACCCTACTGGAGCGGGTGGTGTCGACTCCAGCCGTGGCGATGCAAGAGGCGTAGGCTCCTGGCATCCGGGGCGGGGCCGAGCGAGGGGGAGCGTGGTGGAGAGCGAATCGCTGAACGAAGACGGGGGCGGTCGCCGTCGTCGGGGACGCATCGCAGCGGTGGGCGCGGTGGTGGTCGCTGCCCTTGCCCTCGGAGGAGTCGTCATCGCTCGCTCGCGTGGCGCTGACCTGGATGTGGCCCAGACGGCAGCGGATGCCAGCGGCGGTCACAGCGCGCACGACGACCAGATGTCGACGATCGACGCCAGACGCTGCGACCGCGGGTTCAACCCCAAGGCCTACTGGAGCGAGGCAGCAGCCATGGGTGTTGACACCTACGACGGTGGCACCATGTCCATGGCATCCGACGCCGGTGGTGCTGGCGACGGGTCGACTCCGGGCCCGTCCGACGAGTTGGTCGCAGCGACCGAACGCGCGGCAACCGGCGGAGAGGTGGATGCGTCGCTCCTGGTGGATCACCTCGGTCGGGTCTCCGACGCGGACTACGACGCGTGGCGCTCCTACGTGCGTGCACAGTCAGCCACCCACGGCGGAACCGCTCACTCCCACGACCCAGCCGACTCCTCGGCTGCGGCACCCGACGACAACGGAGGCCACGGCGGTCACCTCGGACCGCAGCCCTGGGTCGCGATGGTCGATCCGGAGCAGTGCGTGCAACTCGCACAGGAGCTCTCCGAGGCCCGCAAGGTGGCGCTGTCGATGCCGACGGCAGCAGATGCCATCGCTGCCGGCTACGTCAAGATCACGCCGTACCTGCCGGGGATCGCGGCGCACTACATGAACTTCGCCTATGTGGACGACGAGTTCCACGTCGACCGACCTGAGATGGTGCTCTACGACGGAAACGGCACCGACGCACACGTGGTCGGGCTCAGCTACTACATCGTGCAGCCCGGGAACGACGAACCCACGCAGGGCTTCGTCGGCGACGAGGACCACTACCACCGCCATGTGGGGCTCTGCACCAAGCCCGGCGTGGGCGTGATCGGCGACTCCACCACCTCGGAGTCCACATGCCGTTCGATGGGCGGAGTCAAGTCCAGCGGAGGAGCCGGTTGGATGTCGCATGCCTGGGTGGTGCCCGGTTGCGAGAGCCCGTGGGGCGTCTTCAGCGGTGAGAACCCGGTACTGGACGGGCCGCTCGCGACCCGGTCGGGCACAGGTGAAGGAGGGTGCTCCGGCTCGGACTCGCGTCGGCGCTACGACCTGCAACCCGGCGCACGCGAAGTCCCTGGACGCGACGAGCGGACCTCCGGCGGCTGAGCGCAGCGCTCAGCTGGTCGGGTGTGCAGCGCTCCAGGCGAGTAGCTCGTCGGCCGGCATCGTGTTCACGATCAGCGACGGATCCACCCCCATCGAGGATGCCAACGCGCAACCCCACGCCTGCCATTCGAGTTGGCCCGGAGCGTGGGCATCGGTGTCTATGGAGACGCGGCAACCCCACTCGAGAGCCAGCGCGAGGAGCTCCTCGGGTGGATCGCGCCGTTCCGGGCGGCAGTTGATCTCGACCGCGGTGTCGAAGCGTGCGCACGCCGCGAACACGATGTCAGCGTCGAAGCTCGACGGTGGCCTGCCCCGACCGGTGATCATGCGACCCGTGCAGTGGCCCAACACGTCGACGTTCGGATCCGCGACCGCCATCACCATGCGCCGCGTCATCTCCCGCTCGTCCATGCGGAGCTTGGAGTGCACCGAGGCCACGACCACGTCGAGTCGTGCGAGCAGCTCGGCGGACAGGTCGAGGGAGCCGTCGAGGAGGATGTCGACCTCCATGCCGGTGAGGATCCGGAACGGTGCAAGGTCTGCATTGAGGGACTCGATCTCGGCGAACTGGTCGAGCAGACGGGTCTCGTCGAGTCCGTGGGCGATGGTCAACCGTGCGGAGTGGTCTGTGATCGCCAGGTACTCGTGGCCGAGCCCCCGTGCGGTGAGCGCCATCGTCTCGACGGTCTCGCCGCCGTCTGACCATCGCGTGTGGCTGTGCAGGTCGCCTCGGATCATCTTCCGCAGTGCCGCGCCTTCGCCGGGATCCTGCACCGTCGACGATGCCAGGTCGTCCAGGTACCGGGATCGACGGCGGAGCACGGCATCGACGATGACCGAACCGGTCGACGTTCCGATGCCGTCGAGCTCCTGGATGGTGTCGTGTTCGACGCGCCTCATGAGCTCGTCGTCGCCGAGGGTGGCAACGATGCCTCTCGCCTTCTGGAACGCCCGTGCCTTGGCGGCCGGTGCAGCGCCGCGGTCGAGGTAGTAGATCGCGAGCGACAGCGCGGCCTCTGCACGTCCGAGAGCCGTGTCGGTGCCCACGCCTCCGAGCCTACGTTCGGCCACTACCCTCCCGAGCGTGGAACGGTTCGGATTCGTCGGGCTGCCCAACGCGGGCAAGTCATCTCTCTACAACGCGCTGGCCGGCGGCGGTGCACTCGCTGCGCCGTATGCCTTCGCAACGGTCGACCCGAACGTCGGGGTAGCGAAGGTGCCAGACGCTCGGCTCACAGCCCTTGCCGAGATGAGCTCGTCCAGGCAGGTCGTCCCCGCGGCCGTGCAGTTCGTCGACATCGCCGGGCTGGTCAAGGGTGCGGCACAGGGTGAGGGGCTCGGCAACCGGTTCCTGTCCCACATCCGAGAGGTCGACGCGATCGTTTTCGTGCTCCGGGCGTTCGTCGACGACGACGTGCCCGGCTCAACCGACCCGGTCGACCAGCTCGAGACGCTCGAGATCGAGCTCGTCTACGCAGACCTCGAGTCCCTTGAACGTCAGATCGACAAGCGACGCAAGGCCGCCCGAGCCGACAAGACGCTCGCGGACGAGGTCGCGGCGCTGGACGCGGCGGTCGCGCACCTCCAGGCGGGCACGCCGCTCTACCGAGCCGGACTCGACCCCGAGCAGATCACCCTCCTCAAGCCGTTCTTCCTGCTGACCGCGAAGCCGGCGATGGCCCTCGTCAACGTCGACGAGTCCCAGATGGAGGACCTCGATCCGATCCTCGCACCGGTGCGCGCCGCTTTCGCCGCGACCGGCGACGCGGACTCGCTGGTCCTGGGCCTGTGCATCCAACTCGAAGCCGAAGCGGCGTTGCTCGACGAGGACTCCCGGGTCGAGATGCTCGAAGCGCTCGGTCTGGGGGAGGGGGCGCTGCCGGCCTTCCTGCACACCGCGTACTCGTTGCTCGGACTCCGGACCTTCCTCACCACCGGTGAGAAGGAGTCGAGGGCGTGGACGTTCCGTGCCGGCTCGACCGCTCCGCAGACCGCCGGGGTGATCCACACGGACTTCGAGCGGGGGTTCATCCGGGCCGAGGTGATCCGCTGGGACGAGCTGCTCGAGATCGGCTCGTGGTCCAAGGCACGAGATGCGGGCAAGCTGCGGGTCGAGGGCAAGGACTACCGACCCGTCGACGGTGACGTCATGGAGTTCCGCTTCAACGTGTGATCGACCGGACCCACGGTCGCCAGGTTCGGGCGAAGGCCCGGGAGAGAGGAGCGTCGGGGTGCCGTGGCTCGTGCACGACGGCGAGGTGCTGGCATCGGTGGAGGTCGCCTCGACCCGTGCCGAAAGACGTCGTGGCCTCCTCGGGCGTGACAGCGTCGACGGGGTGATGCAGCTCAGCGCACGGTCTGTGCACACGATCGGCATGCGGATGCCGATCGACGTCGCTGCATGCGTACCTCTGGGTGGCGGACGGTTCCGGGTGGAGCGGGTGATGGATCTCCAGCCGTGGCGGATCACCCGACCGTCGTGGCGTGCGAGCGTGGTCTTCGAGGCCGAGGCGGGGGCGTTCCGCCGTTGGGGCGTGGAAGCGGGCGACGAGTTGGTGGTGCGCTGATGGCGGAGGGAGCGGCGGGCCGGCTCGTCGTCGTCGGCACGCCGATCGGCAACCTCGGCGATCTGAGCCCACGTGCGGTCGAGGCGTTGGCAGCGGCGGACGTGGTCGCCTGCGAGGACACCCGTCGCACCGGCCGGCTCCTGGCTGCGGCGGGGGTCTCGCCGCGCAGGCTGGTCCGTGTCGACGAGCACACCGAGGACGCAGCGACGGATCGACTGGTGGCGTTGATGGATGCCGGCTCGGTCGTGGCGTTGGCGAGCGACGCGGGTCTGCCCGGCCTGTCGGACCCGGGTGCTGCCCTCGTCGCCGCGGCGGCCGAAGCCGGCCTGCGCATCGAGGTGGTGCCCGGCCCCTTCGCCGGTGCGGTCGCGCTCGTCGGCAGTGGGCTTCTGGAGCGCAGCGGTCGCTTCTGCTTCGAGGGGTTCCTGCCACGCAAGGGTCCCGCCCGTCGGGAGCGGGTTGCTGCGCTGGCCGACGAGCGGCGCACGATCGTGATCTACGAGGCACCGCACCGGCTCGGGGCGACCCTCGTCGACCTCGTGGTGGCCTTCGGTGGCGCTCGGCGGGTCGCGGTGTGTCGGGAGCTGACGAAGCTGCACGAGGAGACCTGGCGCGGGACGCTGACCGACGCAGTGGCCCGTTGCAGCGAGGTCGAACCCCGAGGTGAGCACGTGCTCGTCGTGGACGGCGCTCCGGAGCCCGCCGGTGTGGACGACGACACGTTGCGCGACGCGCTCGATGTGGCGCTCGCAGCGGGTGCGACACGTCGGGATGCCGCGGCGAGCGTCGCCGAGCGCTACGGGGTCGCCCCGAACAGGGTGAAGCGGCTCCTCACCGGCGGGTAGGTGGCGCTTGGCTGATCTTGGGGGATTCCGACATCTGCTACGTCGGTTTCCCCCAAGATCGAGGCGCAGCGAGCGCATCGGCCGCGACGTCGCGAAGCGGTCGACCGAGCGCGGTCGCGGCAGCGACGACGTCGTCGTGTTCGGGCTTGGCGCCGAACGGGCCGATCTTGATCCTCACCGGGTGGCCGTCGACGTCGACCACCTCGCTGCGGCGAACGAGCTCGTGCTTGCGCACCGGTGACTCGCGCAGACCCAGGGTCCCGGTCTCGGAGGTGAGCAGATCTCTCACCGAGGGCAGGAGATCTGCTCGACACAGGACGCGCACCTCGTGGCCGGGTCGGTGCTTCTTCATCGTCGCCGGCAGGATCCAGGCATCGTCGGCACCGAGGGCGAGCGCCCGGTCGATGACGTGACCGAGCACCTCGGGTGTGACGTCGTCGACAGTGGTCTCGATGAGCACCGCATCGACGAGCACCGCATCGAGGAGCACCGCCACGTCGATGCCGGCGTCCACATCGGTGGGACCGGTCGCGGGCTCGTAGCGCACGACGGTGAGGACGTTCGCGTGCGTTGGGGGATCCCAGGTGCCGGCACCACGTCCGATCGCTGCGATCGTGCCGGCCGGCATCGGACCCCACGCCTCGGCCATCGTGGTCAGGATCGCGACACCGGTCGGCGTCGCGGTCTCGCCATCGGTGTCCACCGGTGCGCTCGGATGGCCGCGCAGCAACTCGAGCGTGGCCGGGGCGGGGGTCGGCAGGGTGCCGTGCGCCATCGGGGCGGTTCCGGTGCCGAGGCCGACGGGCGCGCTCGTCACCGTCGGCATCCCGAGGTCGAACCACCCAGACCACGCCCCGACGACGTCGACGATCGCGTCGACGGCGCCGACCTCGTGGAAGTGCACGTCGTCGATCCCGATGCCGTGCACCGATGCCTCCGCGACGGCGAGACGCCGGAACGTGGCACGGGCACCGTCACGCACCGGATCGGGGAGTGCAGCGGCAGCGAGCATCGCGTCGATCGTCGACCAGCTCCGATGGTGGTCGTGATCCGGTGCGCTCACCGTGACTGCGGTGGCGGTGATGCCCCGGCGGGTGCCCCGCGTGGTGTCGAGAGACCAGTCGGGTAGACCGACGGTGCCGACGAGGTCACGTAGCACCTGCAGGCTCGCCCCGACGTCGATGAGGGCCGCGAGGAGCATGTCGCCGGCGACGCCGACCGCCGGGTTGATCCACAGGTCCATCGGGTCGGGCTGTCTCATCGGGTCGGGCTGTCTCATCGGGAGGGGCGGGCGAGGATGCGCCAGGCCGCACACGCGGCGCCGTAGCCGTTGTCGATGCCGACCACGCTGATGCCCGGCGCACAGGAGCTGAGCAGCGACAGCAGCGCTGTGACGCCTTCGAGGCTGGCGCCGTAGCCGGTGGAAGTCGGCACCGCGACGATCGGCTGCGGGATGAGTCCGCCCAGCACGGTCGGAAGCGACGCCTCCATGCCGGCGAGAGCGACGACGACGTCGGCGTCGACCATGTCGTCGAGCGAGCCGAGCAGCCGGTGCAGCCCGGCGACGCCGACGTCACGCACGACGCACACCTCCGCTCCGAGCGCGGTGAGCGTGCCGATGCACTCGTCGAGCACCGGTGCGTCGGAGGTGCCGGCGGAGACCACGGCGACCCGTCGTGCGGGGTCGGTCGGTGCGTGTCGCCAGCTCAGCGTGTCGGACCACGTCGCATCCGGTGACAGCCCGGCGGTGTCGAACGCGTCACGGTGCTCCGCCCGGGTGCGGGTCACGACCACGGGGTCGCTGCCGTCGCGCAGCATCGCTGTGACGATCTCGACGCACTGCGCCGGTGTCTTGCCGGCCGCGTAGACCGCCTCGGGCATCCCGATGCGCTCGGCGCGTCGCAGGTCAGGGCGGGTGTGGTCCAGCACTGGGCTGTCGAGGGCTGTGCTGTCGAGGGGTGGGTTGAGGTTCCCGGACCGAAGGCCGGCGAGGTCGAGGGTGACGTAGCGGTACCCGGCGGCGGTGACACCCGCGACGATCTCCTCGGCGTGCGCTGCGGCGTGGTCGAGCTCGGCGACGGGGACTTCGATGCGTGCGGTGTCGCCGAGGTGGCGGACCCGGAGGTCCGAGAAGCCGAGCGACCGCAGCGCTGCCTCGGCCCGGTCGACCGACGACAGCGTGGACAGCGTGACCGGGGTGCCGTAGGGGATCCGGGATGCGAGGCACGGATGGGCCGGTCGGTCCCACACCGCGAGGTCGAGGTGGTGTGCGAGCGCACGCACGTCGGCCTTCGCGAGACCGGCCTCGACGAGCGGGAACCGGGCCGCTCGGCGGCGTGCCGCGTCCTGGCCGGGTCGGTGGTCGCCGAGGTCGTCGACGTTCACGCCGAGCACCACGGTGGCTCCTGCGTCGGCGGCGATCGGAGCGACGGCGTCCATGAGCGCGTCCTTGCAGTGAGCGCAGCGGTCGGTGTCGTTGGCGACGTAGCCGGGGTCTGCCATCTCGTCGGTGTCGACTGCCTGCCACGGCATGCCCCAGGACTCGGCGAGGTCGCGGCAGTGATCGAGCTCACCCGTTGCGAGCGACGCGGAGCGTGCGGTGGCCGCGAGCACCTTGTCGGGACCGAGGACCTCGAGGGCAACGCGGGCGACGAGCGACGAGTCGACCCCGCCTGAGAAGGCAACGACGACTGGCCCGATCGAGCGCAGGACCTCCGTGAGCCGCTCAGCCTTCATGCCGATCTCCGACGGGGTCACAGCTCAGGATCGTATCGGCGACTCCCGGTCGAACTTGTAGGCCACCGTCGCCTGGGCGACCCGACGCCTACAAGTTCGCCAGCCGAAGCCGAACTTGTCGGCCACCGTCGCTCAGTTGGCGTGCCAGCTACACGTTCGGCTGCCGGCGGCGCTGGTGTGGGCAGATCACGCAGGACCGAACATGGGTAACGTGATCGACCGTGCCTGACACCGGACCCTCCGCCAACCCGATCGACGTGAACCCCGGCGAGCTCGACGTCGTCGGGATCGGCAACGCCCTGGTCGACGTGCTCGCCCATGCTTCCGATGCCGTCGTGGAGGAGCTCGGTCTCGTCAAGGGGTCGATGAACCTCATCGAAGCCGACCGTGCCGACGAGCTGTACGAACGGATGGGGCCGGCGGTCGAGATCTCCGGCGGCTCGGCGGCGAACACCATCGTGGGCGTCGCCTCCCTCGGCGGGACGGCGCAGTACGTGGGACGCGTGCGCGACGACCAGCTCGGCGCCGTCTTCGCCCACGACCTGTCCTCGACCGGCGTGCGCTACACGGTCCAGCCGGCGACCGACGGGCCGAGCACCGGGTGCTGTCTCATCCTCGTCACGCCCGACGCCCAGCGGACGATGAGCACCTACCTGGGAGCGTCGAGCCTCCTCGGCCCCGATGACGTCGACGCGGAGGTCGTCGCCTCGGGCACGGTGCTGTACCTCGAGGGCTACCTGTTCGATCCGCCCGAGGCGCAGGAGGCGTTCCGACGCGCTGCCCGGATCGCTCACGAGGCAGGTCGCACCGTGTCGGTCACGTTGTCGGACAGCTTCTGCGTCGAGCGTCACCGCGACGCCTTCCTGGACCTCGTCGAGCACCACGTCGACCTGCTGTTCGCGAACGAGGCCGAGATCACCACCCTGTACCGGACGGACTCCTTCCCCGAAGCCGCTGACGGGGTGCGTCGCCACGGCACCGTTGCTGTCCTCACCCGCTCCGAGCGTGGATCGGTCGTCGTCACCGACGACGGACTGGTCGAGGTGCCGGCACATCCCGTCAGCCAGCTCGTCGACACGACCGGCGCCGGTGACCTCTACGCAGCCGGCTTCCTCTACGGCTTCAGCAGGAAGATGGACCTCGCGACCTGCGGCGCGCTCGGCTCGCTCGCCGCGGCAGAGGTCATCTCGCACATCGGGGCGCGCCCCGAGGCGGACCTCACCGAGCTCGCCCGTCCGATCCTCGAAGGCTGACACGTGTCCGTCGAGCCCGACTCCGCAGCGGTCGTCGGGCCGTCGCGCTGCAGCTGGGTCGACAACCACTGCCACCTCGACGGCGAAGCGGACCCGGCAGCGCTCGTCGAGGCAGCCCGTGACGCCGGAGTGATCGGACTCGTGACCGTCGGCACCGACGCGGAGCGCTCCGCGGCCTGCCTCGAGCTCGCCGACCGATTCGACGGCGTGTGGGCGACCGCCGGACTGCACCCCCACGACGCGACCCAGGGCCTCGACGCGCTGCGCTCGCTCGTCGAGGAGACCCTGGCCGCCGACGGACACCGCCTCGTCGCGATCGGGGAGTGCGGCCTCGACCACCACTACGACCACTCGCCCCGTTCGGTGCAGCGAGACGTGTTCGCCGCCCAGGTGGAGCTCGCGAAGGAGGTCGGCCTCCCGCTGGTCATCCACACGCGTGAGGCGTGGGACGACACGTTCGCGATCCTCGACGACCACGGGATGCCGGAGCGGACCGTGTTCCACTGCTTCACCGGGGGGCCGGCCGAGGCGGAACGAGCCCTCGACATCGGCGCCATGCTGTCGATCTCGGGGATCGTCACGTTCCCGAGCGCGACCGATCTCCGCGAAGCGGTCGCCATCGTGCCGCTCGAGCGTCTGATGGTGGAGACCGACTCGCCGTACCTGGCGCCGGTCCCGCACCGAGGTCGTCGCAACCGGCCAGAGCTCGTGGTGCACGTCGGCGCCGAGGTCGCGGCGCTCCAGGGCAGATCCGTGGCGCACGTCGCGGAGGTCACGACCGCGAACGCAGCCCGCTTCTACGGGATCACGGCATGAACGGCGTGCCGCCGAGGATCCTGATCGCGATCGGGGTCAGCGTCGCTGCGGTCCTGGTGCTCGCCGGGGTGTGGATCGCCGGTCGCTCCTCGGATCGCACGTCGGCGCCGAGGACCTCCACCACCTCGACGAGGGTCGAGCAGGCAACCGTCGCCCCTGCGCCGATCTCGGTGCTGCCGGACTGGTACCGCAAGGGCTCGAGCCGCTACGAGGAGCGCCGACCGGTCACCACCGTGCCCGTCGGGGTGACCCCGACGTCGACGGTCCCGCCCACGACGGCGGCCACGACCACGACCTCACCTCGGGCATCGACGTCACCTCGGGCATCGATCTCACCTCGGGCATCGACGTCGCCAGGTGCCCGTCGGACAGCGCCTCCGACGGTGACGACCGCCCCCGGGCGCACGGCGACGACCGTGGCGGGCGTCGGACGGAGCGGTTGAGGTGCTGGGTCGGTCCGAGGTCCGCGACCTGCTCGATCGACACGGGATCGAGGCCCGGCGGTCCCTCGGGCAGAACTTCGTCGTGGACCCCAACACCGTGCGCCACATCGCGCGGCTCGCTGAGGTCGGTCCGGGCGACCGGGTCGTGGAGGTCGGCCCCGGACTCGG
>JAFDWA010000160.1 GCA_018268735.1 Actinomycetota bacterium
GGGCTACCGGTGGACGATCAAGTCCGGCGCGGTGACCTTCGTCGACGGTGAGCACACCGGTGAGCTGCCCGGCGAGCTGCTCCGTGGCACGCGGCCATCCCCATCGTCTGCTGCGTCCTCCCCCAGAGCCGGATTCCCGTGACCGTGCGCGCCACCAGCGGCGCGGCCAGTCATCGCGGCGCGGCCAGTCATCAGGACGCGGGCAGGGAAGCGGCCGGACGGTCAGAGCGGCTGGCGGCGCAGCACCGACCGCGCCGCTGCCCGACCACACATGCCGTGCACACCACCGCCGGGCGGGGTCGATGACGAGCAGATGTACAGCCCCTCGGTGGGGGTCGACCACGGGTCGAGCGACGCCACCGGGCGCATCAGGAACTGCCGCAGGTCAGCAATCCCGCCGTTGATGTCACCGCCGACGTAGTTCGGGTTGTGAGCGGCCATGGCGGACGCGGTGATCGTGTGCCGGGCCAGCACGAGGTCGCGGAAGCCGGGGGCGAACCGCTCGATCCGCTCCTCCATCACCGTGGTCATGTCGACGTCGCACCCCGCGGGGACGTGGCAGTAGCCCCACAACGTGTGCTTGCCGGCCGGTGCACGCGTCGGATCGAACAGCGACTGCTGCGCGAGGAGCAGGAACGGCTGCTCGGGCACCCGACCGTGGACGACGTCGTGCTCGGCCGCCCGCACCTCCGCGAGGGTGCCGCCCAGGTGCACCGTGCCGGCCCGGAGGACCGCGGGGTCGGCCCACGGGACCTGGCCGTCGAGCGCCCAGTCGACCTTGCAGACGCCGGGGCCGTATCGGTAGCGGCCGAGCCGTCGCCGGTAGCCAGGTGGCAACCGGTCACCCGCCAGCTCCACGAGCTGCCGCGGGGTGACATCGCAGATCACCGCCCGTGACGGGGGCAGGTCCCCGAGGCTGCGGACGTCCTCGCCACAGCGGACGGTTCCGCCGGCGGCCTCGATGAGCGCGACGAGCCCGTCGGTGATCGCTTGCGAGCCGCCTCTTGCCATCGGCCAGCCGACGACGTGGGCGAGCTGGCCGAGCAGCATCCCGAACCCGGTCGTGATGGGTGCGTCGAGCGACAGCATCGAGTGACCGGCGAGCCCCGCGAGCAGTGCCGGAGCGTCGTCGCCGCGGAAGCGGTGACGGGCGAGCGACGACACCGAGCGGAGCCCGACAGCGCCGTAGCGAGCGAGCGCGAGAGGGTGCCGCGGCGGGATGCGCAGCGGGTCGAGCAGCGAGTCGACGAGGTCGGGACCGGACCGGACGCTGGGTCCGAACAGGCGCTCCCACGCTGGCCCGTCACCACCGAGTCCGACAGCGGTCGCGGTGAGCGATCGCTCCTGGACCACGGCGTGTTCGGGACGCAGCGCATGGGCGAGCGGCGCGTCCGGGTGCACCCACCCGACCCCGACGGTGTCCAGTCGCAGGTCCCGAAGCGCGGGCGACGCGATCCCGAGCGGGTGGATCGCGGAGCACACGTCATGGCGGAACCCCGGCAGGGTGAGCTCAGCGGTGCGTGCGCCGCCGCCGGGTGTGTCGGCTCGTTCGAGGACGAGGACGCGCCATCCCTCGGTCGCGAGCTCCAGCGCGGCGACGAGGCCGTTCGGTCCGCTGCCCACGACGATCGCATCCCACTCGTTCGCCACGCTGTCCACCCTACGGTCCGTCGAGGATCGAACGAGCCGTCGACCCTTGCCCGGGAGGTCCCGTGTTCGTACTCTGCGGGCTCGGGGCGACGCGATCCGGCTACGAGACGATGCGCAGAGAGGGTGTGCTGTGAGCGATCAGCCTCAGGGCGAGGGATGGTGGTTGGCCTCCGACGGGCGCTACTACCCGCCGGACCGAGCGGCGACACCGCCACCCGTGCCGCACGGGTCTGTGCCGGGCCCCTCCCCGACGGCCGTCCTCGGGCCGGCGGACCCTCCGTGGGCCGGGCCGGCGAGCGGGAGCGGGACATGGGGCACCGGTGCGTCGTCCAAGGGTCACGCTGGATCCGAGAGCCCTGCCCTGTGGCTGCTGCGTGGAGCGGCCGTGTTGCTGCTGTTGGCGGGACTCGTCACCGGCATCGCCCTCGTCGCCATCAAGGGCGCGCCGGCCTTCGATCCGCGCGACAGCTTCGGCGGCTCGTCGAGCTCGGGTGATCCCCACCCGTACGCCGGTGATGGGGCGCTGCTGATCTTCTTCGCGATCCTGCAGTGCGTCGTGCTGATCCCTGCCGCACCGAAGATCGTGGGTCAGCGCGACACCGTCACGTGAGCGCCCGCACCGAGCTCCAAGCCCTTCGTCGTCATCGTGTCCCGGCGTGGTGGTCCGATGCGAAGCTCGGGATCTTCGTCCACTGGACCCCGGCGTCGGTTGCGGGCTTCGCTCCGGTCGACTCGGAGATCGGTGGCCTGCTCGCTGCCGGGTCACCCGAGGCGTTGGCCGAGAACCCGTACACCGAGTGGTACGAGAACTCGTTGCGCTTCCCGACGAGCTCGGCGAGTCGCCACCACCGTGAGCGGTTCGGGCTGGCGCCGTACGCCGAGCTCGCCGACCGGTTCCGGTCCGGGCTCGACGCCTGGGACCCCGAGGACTGGGCGCGGCGCTTCGCCGCGACGGGGGCCCGCTACGTGGTGCTGGTCACCAAGCACCACGACGGGTTCTGCCTCTGGCCCTCCGCGGTCGCCAACCCCCACCGCGACGGTTGGCACGCCGGACGTGACGTGGTCGGCGAGCTCCGGGAGGCGGTGCTGGGGGCCGGGATGCGCTTCGGTGTCTACTACTCGGGCGGGCTCGACTGGACCTTCGATCCCCGGCCGATCGGCAACCTCGGCGACATGCTCGCGGCGATCCCACGTGGCGACTACCCGGCGTACGCGACGGCGCAGGTCCGCGAGCTGATCGAGCGCTACCGGCCGAGCGTGCTGTGGAACGACATCGCCTGGCCGGCAGAGGCAGCCAACCTCTGGCCGCTGCTCAGCCACTACTACGACGCTGTTCCTGACGGCGTCGTCAACGACCGCTGGATGCCGTGGTCGCCGGCCGTCGCCCTGGCCCGCAGTCGTGTCGTGCGCCGCGGCGTGGACCTCGTCAACGCCCGGGTCGTACGGGGCAACGGCGGGCTGATCCCGCCCAGGCCGCCGTTCTTCGACGTGCAGACACCGGAGTACGTCGTGTTCGACGACGTGCGCCGCACGCCGTGGGAGTGCGTGCGGGGCATGGACCAGAGCTTCGGCTACAACCGGATGTCACGCCCGGAGCACTTCCTCGCCGACGACCAGCTCCTCGACATGGCGGCGGACATCACGGCCAAGGGCGGCAACCTGCTGCTCAACGTCGGACCTCGCGGCGAGGACGCGACGATCCCCGGAGAGCAGATCGCTCTGCTCGATGCGCTCGGGTGCTGGACCTCGGGACCGGGCAGCTCGATGTTCGGATCCCGACCGTGGGTCCATCCCACCGGCGAGGTCACACGTGCTGACGGCGCCACGGTGCCGGTCCGGTTCTGGGCTGCCGGTCGCGACGTCGACGTCGCTGCGCTCGGCGTCCTCGACGGCGGTGTCCTCATCGCAGGGATCGATGCGACGCCGACCACCTCGGCGCACCTGCTCGACGGGACCGACGCCCCACTCCGCGTGCCGTTCGTGGCGACCGGTGGGGGTCTGGAGGTGACGTTGCCCGGTCCCCACCGACGGCCGGTGATCCGCCTTCGGGACGTGGACGCGCGCTCCACCACGTACCATCCGTCGGCGTGAACACCGATCGGCGTGCCGGCGTGGCCGCCGCGATGCTGCTGGGGACGGGTCTGGTCCTGATGCTGGTCCCGCCGATCGTCCGCGACGGCGTGTGCGGTCTCACCTCCTGCGCGGACCAGGTTCCGCCGATCGCGGTCACACGGCTGTCGCAGGACAGGATCGCGGTCGTGGTGCCCGACGGCGCAGCGGCGTCGGTCCGCTCCGTCGAGCTCCTCCAGGGCGGAAGCCGTGGGACGGGATCGCAGCAGTGGCTGATCGCACGATCCGGTCGCGGGCATCCGTCGACGTTCGTCGTCGGCTCCGAACCCGAGGGGTACCGCACGGTGGTCGGGCTGCGGACGCCGCCTGCCAAGGACGTCTGGACAGCTCAGGTCGGCTTCCGCTGCACGACGGCGTCGCTGCCGTTCTCACCGGCCACGCTCCCCGTCGGTGAGGTCCGTTCATGGGACGGCGTCGTCGACGGCGCGAAGTTCGCGCACGAGCACGTCGCCGAGCGATGCGCGACCGAGCGCGGGTCGACCGAGGTCGTCCTCTTCCTCGTCGGGGCTGCGGCGGCCGTCGCCGGAGCGGTGCTCGGCATCGTCGTCGTGCTGCGCCGTCCGGTGCGCTTCCCGGAGGATCCTGGCGACGCCGACGGCGACGAGCCTGCCTTCGACGTCGAGGACGGACCTCCCCGCGGCGTCAGCTGATCACACGTCGCTCGAAGAAGCGCAACGACAGCGCACCGAGCACGATGCTGCCGCCGATCACGACCCCGTAGATCACCCACAGGCTCATGTGGGGCACAGGGGTCAGCGCGGCGCGGAACCCCTCGCAGATGTAGACGAGCGGGTTGACGAGCACCAGGATCTGCAGCCACTTGATCGGGGCGAGCGACTGCCAGGTGAAGTACACGCAGCCGAGGAAGGTCATCGGCACGATGACGACGCCGAAGAGCATCGGCACCGTTCGAGGTTCGAAGATCGTGCCGAACGTCAGGCCGATCGTCGCGGCGAAGATGCAGGCGAGCGGGATCAAGGTGAGCACGACCGCCCAGTGCATCTGGAGGTTCACGGGCGTGGCCGGCACGTAGCGGGCGATCGGGAACACGATCAACGCTGACAGCAGGCACTGCAGCGCGCCGGAGACGATCTTCTCGATCGCGACGAGCTGCAGCGGCAGCGGAGCGAGGACCCGGTCCTCGATCTCCCGGGTGAAGCCGAACTCCTGGACGAGCGGCAGGGCGGTGGACTGGATGCCCTGGAACAGGATCGTGGTGCCGAGCACGCCCGCGATCAGCAGCGTCGAGAACTCCTCGGAGCCGGCACCGCCACCGATCGACTGTCCGATCTTCGGGAACACG